>CAMVGM010000007.1 GCA_947167015.1 uncultured Bacteroidales bacterium | reverse complement strand
CCTGCAATGCAAGTGCTTTCTAAGTAGACCAAACACTCCGAATCTCGAACCTCCGCATCCTAGAAGGGTTGCTGGAGATCCAGCGATTCATTGATGTTTTACACCGATAGAATCAAATTCACCAGCCTAATCCCTTCAGCCATTTCTCCACTTTGGCCCTGCCAGAGCGGACTTCGTGGCCGTAAATAGCAAAACCATCTTTCACAGTTGCTTTCGGCCAGGCATTCTTTACATCCCTGACAGTGGAGGCAAGTCCGCTGCCTTCGTGGGTAGTGAACGGGATGACTGTCTTGCCCGAGAGGTCGTGATCCTTGAAGAAGGTGAACATGACCTGCGGATAGGTACCCCACCAGATGGGACCGCCGATGAAGATGATATCGTAAGGGGCTACGTCCACATCGCCCTTGTAGGCAGGTAGTTCTCCGGCTTTGGCTTCGTCCTGGGCGACCTTGATGAGATCCATATAGGGCATGTCGTAGTTCTTCTCGGCAACGATTTCAAACTGGTCGGCGCCGGTGATTTCAGAGATATAGTCGGCCACAATCTTGGTGTTGCCCTCTTCGATGTTTCCTACGGAGTAGTTTTCCCCTGCGTGAGAGAAGAAAACAACAAGTGCTTTATCGTCCATATTATTCTTGTTTTGTCCATAGGCCGTGCCGGCGGTAAGTACCGCCAGCAGGACCGTAATTATTGTTTTTGCAGTTTGTTTCATTTTGTGAAGATACCGAATTAATCCCAGAGTTCGTAATCGCCCATCCAAGCCTTGATCTGCTCGTAGGACATATTGAAATAGCGTTTCTCCTTGTTCAGAGCGGCGATTTGCTTCATCTCATCGTCGGAAAGAGTAAAGGTGAAGGATTCGATGTTCTCCTGGATATGGGCCGGATTGGAAGAGCCGGGAACCATGCAGAAGCCTTTCTGAAGGTGCCAGCGAATGATGACCTGAGCCGCGGACTTGCCGTGGGCCTTGGCGATGGAGTTGATGACCGGGTCGCGGAGAATCTCGCTGTGACTGTCGCGGCCGCCAAGCGGGAACCAACTCTCAATCTGGATGCCGTACTTGGCTGCCATTTCCTGCCAATGCTCGCGCTGGGCGTAAGGATGGCACTCGATCTGGAACATCTGGGGCTTGACTTTGGCGGGAATGACGATGGACTCGAAGAGTTCGTCGTTGAAATCGAAGTCGCTGATGCCGATGGCGCGGACCTTACCCATCTCAAGTGCCTTCTCAAGTTCTTTCCAGGCACCGTTATAGTCACCCAGCGGCTGGTGCAGGTAAACAAGGTCAAGGTATTCGAGCCCAAGGCGAGCGAGCATCTTGTCCAGTTGCTTGAGCGTTATGCCTTCTCCGTACTCGTTGGGCCAGAGTTTGGAAGTGATCCAGATGGAATCGCGTGGAATGCCGCTATCTTTCACGGCCTGGCCAACGCTGTGCTCGTTCTGGTAAGCGTGTGCCGTATCGATGTGCCGGTAACCGGCTTTGAGAGCGGCGAGAACACTGTTGTAAGTTGTTTCGCCTGCGGGGATGGAATAGACGCCGAGGCCGAACTGGGGAATGACGACGCCGTTGTTGAGGGTGATGGTTGTCTGGTTCATGGGGTGGATTTAGACATTCTTGATAAACCTGGCAGGATTGCCGCCGACGATGGTACCCGGGGCTACGTCTTTGGTTACAACCGCACCTGCGGCTACTACAGCATTCTCACCGACGGTCACACCGGGAAGGATGGTTGCTCCTGCGCCTATCCAGGCGTTGCGGCAGATATGCACCGGCTTGCAAAGGAGGATGGTGCGATCATGAAGATCGTGATTATTGGCGATGAGCTGCACGTTGGCTGCGATCATCGCGTCGTCTTCGATGGTGATGCCTCCGCGGGACATCATCAGGCAATTGTTCATAATCAACACGTTGCGGCCTATGCGGACTTTGTCGAAGCATACGCCGGTGAGCCCGGACATTACGGTCGCACCTTCACCGAGGTTTTCACCAAACAGTTCACGAACCAGTGCATAATACTCGTCCGTGAAGGGCATTGTGTGGTTGAGTTTGAAAAGGACCTGGGCCTGGCGCACACCTTCGGCGTGCTCTTCGGCGGTCGTTTGCTTGGGATCTACTCTAAACGCTTCCATATCTTTGGTCGTTTTTGTTTCTGGCGCAAAGGTAAGGGGTTCCAAGCACCCGAGCGTTACCCCGAATGCGGAATGATTTACCCATTTTTCTGTTTTGGAGGAAAATGCGTATATTTGCCTTGTAAAGCAGCCAAAAGCAATGCAAGACTTCCTGATTTATAATACCCTTGCCGATTTCGTTCGTCCGGATGCTTTTCACAAGGACTACCACATCCATCTACTTTGCAAGGGTGGGAAGATGTCTTTTTTCTGTGGCCACAAACTGTTTGAGGTCACGGCGGGAGACTTCCTTATCTGGCAGATGACAACCGAATTTGCGGACATCTCGTACTCTGAAGATTTCGATGCAGACCTGCTGATGATTTCCAATCCTTTCCTGGGCAGGCATAATCCCGAAATGATTTGGGCGACGAGAGGGTATATGTACATCAAGGAGCATCCGGTGTTCCGTCTTGACCCGGATGAACTGGAGATTATCGGTATGGATTTCAAGCAGTTCTTTCAGAGGATACGCGCTCCGAGAACCCTTTTCGGAGAGGAGATTGTCGGCTCGCTGCTGGGCATTCTCCTCTATGACATGTGGAATAGCTATTCCCGGGAAATCGAGAAGGCGGAGATTGAAGACATCACCTCCCGCCATTTCCTGCGATTCCTGATGTCTGTCCAGGAGCACTGCCGGGAGCAACGGGAGGTGGCCTGGTATGCCCGGGAACTGGGCCTTGCCCCCAAATATCTCTCTGAGATCAGCAAATCCATCACAGGCCGTCCTGCCGGGGACTGGATTGACAGTTACGCCGCTCACGAACTCCAGAAACTCCTGTCAGATCAGCGCCTCACGTTAACAGATATTGTGGACGCGATGTATTTCTCCTCCCAGCCTGCCCTCACCCGTTATATGAAGCGGGTGATGAACACAACGCCCAGCGAATATCGCAAGAACTCATTATAATAGAAAAGCCAGTCGACTGACTGGCTTTTGCTGAGTAGACCGAACACTCCGAATCTCGAACCTCTGCATCCTGGAAGGGCTGCTGGAAATCCGGCGATTCATGGATGCTTTGCACCGATAAATCCGAATTTAGTTTGCAGGCTGGTCGTTAACGGATGAACCTTTCTTTTTGATTTTAGATTTGCGAGTCCACCATTTTTTCCACTTCGGGTTATCTTTCGCCGCACTGTTCCCGTTGTTTATGACGACAGTGTGAGTCCCATCAGGATTGACTATCGTTGTGCTGTTGCCGTTATGTATAGCGGTGGAATGAGTCCCATCGGGATTGACTATCGTTGTGCTGTTGCCGCTATGTATGGCGGTGGAATGAGTCCCATCGGGATTGACTATCGTTGTGCTGTTGCCGCTATGTATGGCGACGGAGTGGGAACCGTCAGGATTGACGATAACAGTATGTTGCGCATATGCGGAATAACTCACCATGCACAGAAGAATTAGAAGTATGCGTCTCATAATAAAGATATCGTTTTACTGGTGTAAATATAGCGAATCTTCAGCAAACTGTATCTCCCGGTAAATCTCGATTTATCGGTGTGAAGATAAGAAGAATGGCCGTTCTATCCAAAAGCAAAAAATGGGGAAGGTCTCTTTCCAACCGTGACACCTTCCTCGGCAAATATGGCCTACAGCACCTCAGGGGGCAGCATGAGCGGGGAAGGTCCAGCCCTTAAAAAGAGACCTTCCCCAGAACAGTGCGTGAATTGCTGCCGCTGGGACTTAGAGAATACGAGGTCCGGAGGGCCGGGGCGCCGTCAGGCGCACGCCGGGAAGGTAATGCCGGGATAAAAACAGCATTCGGAGGCCGAAGGCCGACCGAAGGGGGACGGCGTGAGCCGTGCGGGTGAATCCTTTCCCCCGTCCCCTGGGGGGGTGCAGGGGGGATAGGGAAGTCGGGCTGCGCAGCGGCCCGGTCTCCCGCGGAGAAACGAAAACGGCAGCCGTTTGGCTGCCGTAGTTTCGTTTCGTAGCGGGAGGCGGACTCGAACCACCGACCTCCGGGTTATGAGCCCGACGAGCTACCAACTGCTCTATCCCGCGATGTTTGGGACTGCAAAGGTAGCAATTATTTTTAACTTTCCAAATTATTGGATGCGGATGTCGGTGTCGAGGCGGGCGAGGACCTGCGGTTTGGTGATGCGCTTGAGGGCCGTGACCAGCACTTCTTCGTCCGAAGGGGCGTTCCCGACCATCTCGAGGAACTGCTCCATCGGGCTCAGCGGTTTGGGATAACCCTTCACGTTCCACTTCGCGAGGTCCGGTTCTCCGGCCGCCGTGGCGGCATAGCGGATGGCGTCTTCTAGGGTGCCGATCTCGTCCACGAGGTTGATCTTGAGCGCGTCGGCGCCGGTCCATACGCGGCCCTGGCCGATCTCGTCCACGGTCTCCTTGGGGATGCCGCGGCCTTCGGACACGAGGGTGGTGAAGCGGTCATAGACGGCTTCGATGCCGGTCAGTATGAAGTCATACTCTTCGGCGTCCAGGGGGCGCATCAGGCCGTACATGTCGCCGTGCTTGTGGGAAGTGACGCTCTCTATGCCCACGTGGGCGATGTCCTTGGCGGTACCGGAGAAGTCGGGCACCATGCCGAACACGCCGATGGAGCCGGTGAGGGTGGTGGCGTCGGAGAAGATCTTGTCGCAGCGGTTGGAGATCCAGTATCCGCCGGAGGCGGCATAGTCGCCGTAGGAAGCGACCAGCGGCTTGACCTGCTGGAGCCGGTCGAGTTCGTTCTTGATCTTCTCGGAAGCGGTCACGCTGCCGCCGGGGGAGTTGACGCGCAGCACCACGGCCTTGACGGTGGAGTCTGCGGCCACCTTCTCGATGACGGCGGCGAAGCGGTCGCCGGCGATCTCGGTCTTGCCCTTGCCGTCGATGATCTCGCCGTCGGCGTAGATGACGGCGATCTTCTGCTTGGCTTTGCTGGCGACAAGCTTCGCGTCCACATAGTCGTCGAAGGCTATCCACTTGATATCCTTGTATTTGTCGGCGACGGCGAGGGTGGTGAGCTTGTCCTCCAGGCCCTTGCGGTCGAGCAGTTCATCTACGAGCTTGCAGTCCACGAAGTCCTGCGGCAGGCGGAACTTGAGCCCTTCGATGGCGGCGTCCAGTTCTTCGAGGGAAATGCCGCGGGACTCGGCGATCGCCGCGCCGATCACTTCCCACATCGAGTCGATCATCCGCTGGTACTGCTCGCGGTTCTCGGGGCTGGAACTGCCGCGGGTGTACATCTCGCCGGCGGACTTGTATTTGCCGTGGCGGATCAGCTGCACGTTGACGCCCAGGCGCTTCAGCAGGTCGCCCAGGAAGACCATCTGCGAACCGACGCCGGTGAACTGCGGGGTCAGGCCCAGGCTGGAGTTCATGTAGATCTTGTCGGAGACGGACGCGATGTACAGGCTCGCGGTGCCGGGGGATTCCAGGTAGCTGACGACGGGCTTGCCGCTGGTGCGGAAACGCTCCAGGGCGACGCGCAGTTCGCCGAGCGCCGTCACGCCCGTGGCGTTGCCGTCGGTGCGGAGGAAGATATACTGGACGGCCGGGTCCTCGGCGGCGGCGTTGATGGCCTGCACGGCGTCCCAGATGCCGATCACGCTGGCGGGCGCCTCACCGCCTGCCAGCAGCGTATTGGGATTGAAGTTGCTCAGGGAGCCGCCGTCCTGCGTCTGCTCGGCGATCATGACCTTGGAGAGGTCCAGGGACAGCACGCCGGACTTGGGGAGGACGGGCTTGCCGCTGCCCGCGGCGGCCACCGCGCCGATCATCGCAAAGGTGAGGAAGAAGCTGACGATGCTCAGGATCAGGATGCCGCAGATCACGGCCAGGACCATTTTGACAAATTCTTTCATCGGAAAAGGGAAATTTTGGCAAAAGTAGTAAATTTGCATAATTAATACAAAGTCAATGGCACAGAAACCATCCATACCCAAGGGGACCCGCGATTTCGGGCCGCGCGAGACGGCCGAGCGGAACTACATATTCGACACGATCCGTTCCGTTTTCCGCAGCTACGGCTACGCACAGATCGAGACGCCCGCGATGGAGAACCTCTCCACCCTGCTCGGCAAGTACGGCGAGGAAGGGGACAAGCTGCTTTACCGCATCCTCAATTCCGGTGATGCCTTCGCCGGGGTGGATTTCGAGAAGCCCCTGACCCCGCAGGTGTGCGAAAAGGGCCTCCGCTACGACCTCACGGTGCCGTTCGCGCGCTTCGTCGTGCAACACCAGGGCGAACTGTCCTTCCCCTTCAAGCGCTACCAGATCCAGCCGGTCTGGCGGGCGGACCGTCCGCAGAAGGGCCGCTACCGCGAGTTCTACCAGTGCGATGTGGACGCCATCGGCTCCCGGAGCCAGCTGTGCGAACTGGAACTGGTGCAGATCGTGGACGCGGTGTTCTCGAAACTGGGGGTGCGCGTGCTCGTCAAGATCAACAACCGCAAGGTCCTGACCGGCCTGGCGGAGATCTGCGGTTTCCCGGACAAGGTGGTGGACATCACGGTGGCCATCGACAAGCTGGACAAGATAGGCCTGGACGCCGTCAAGGACGAGATGCGCGAAAAGGGCCTCTCCGACGCCGCCATCGCCGTGCTGGAGCCGGTGCTGACCCTGAGCGGCAGCGCGGAGGAGAAACTGGCACGGATGCGTTCCATCATGGGCGGCTCCGAGGCCGGCATGAAAGGCCTGGACGAACTCGAGGAACTCTTCGGCCTAATCGCCGCGGCGAGACTTGCCACCCCGGTGGAGATCGACCTCTCCCTGGCGCGCGGCCTCAATTATTACACCGGCGCCATCTTCGAGGTCAAGGCCCTCGACTGGCAGATCGGCAGCATCTGCGGCGGCGGCCGCTACGACAACCTCACCGGCATCTTCGGCCTGCCGGACATGTCCGGCGTGGGCGTGAGCTTCGGCGCCGACCGCATCTATGACGTGCTGAAGGGCTTGGACAAGTTCCCGCGGGAACTGGAGGGCTCGGCCACGCTGCTGTTCGCGAACATGGGCGCGGACGAGGTGCGCTATCTGCTCCCGCTTGCCGCCGAACTGCGTGCGGCGGGGGTGTCGGTGGAGATCTACCCCGATGCGGCCAAGCTGAAGAAGCAGTTCGATTATGCCGACCGCAAGGCCATCCCGTTCCTGTCCATCAC
Organism: uncultured Bacteroidales bacterium; assembly: GCA_947167015.1. GTDB lineage: Bacteria > Bacteroidota > Bacteroidia > Bacteroidales > UBA932 > Cryptobacteroides. The sequence continues at coordinate 55,661 of CAMVGM010000007.1, read as the reverse complement.
CGGCGTGTCGGAGATGGAGCAGGGGATCGTGAATCTGAAGAATCTTTCTTCTGGCGAGCAGAAGTCCTTCGGCAAGGAGGACCTGGCCGGGATCCTGGCCTTCCTACAGCAGTAGCATCACTGCGAAGACATACAGCAGGAAACCCTGGAATTTCACGCGGTCGCCGTTGTTTTCGGACAGGAGCGACTCGGTCACCTCGACCTCGGCCAGTTCGGCCAGCGTGTCTTCGCCGGGCAGACGGCGGTTGTCCCATTTCTTGACGATGAGGCCGTCCTGGATATAGGATGCGCCGCCGTTGGAACGGTTCAGGGTGAGGAGTTTCTTGCGGTCAGCGAAATACGTGGCGGACAGGATGCCGGGGGAGGAGACCGTCTCCTCCCAGCTTTCCGGCGTGGCGGCGGCCAGCACCATGGGGGTGAAGCCGAGACCGGCGGCGTTGCGCATCAGGTTTTCGATCTTCTCCCATTGCTGCGGGCGGAGTTTCCCGGGATCGTACACGGAAACGACCATCAGGTCGCCCTCCATCAGCATCTCGTCCATGTATTCGCCGGCGGCATTGCTCAGCGACAGGGTGGGCGTGCTTTCGTCGGTGGGGTCCTCGATGTCCTCGGGGAGCATCAGTTCGGCGCCCGGTTTGAAGGGGGTGAAGTCCACCAGCGGGATGGACAGGGAAGAGTAGAGCAGGAAGAGGCAGACCGAGATGGCCGCGATGGGGAAACTGACGTATTTGATCTTGCGCGTCTGTTCCTGTTTGCGCAGCGGCAGGCAGGCGATGGCCCAGAGGACCAGCAGGACGATGTTCTTGAGCAGGCTCTGCAGGTGCGTCAGGTGGATGATCTCGCCGAAGCAGCCGCAGTCCATCCGGGGGTTCCGGATATAGAGGAAGACGGTCAGTATGGTGAAGAAGCCCAGCAAGATGCCGGTCGCGACGGCCACGACCTTGCGCCAGACTCCGGTGATGAGGGCGGCGCCGAGCAGCGCTTCCAGCAGGGCCATTCCCGAGCCGATCACGCCGGAGAGGCCCGTGAGGAACTCGATGTGCATGAACTTCAGGTATTCCTCCACCACGAGCCGCGCCCCTACCGGATCCATCAGCTTGAGGACGCCGGACAGGAAGAGGACGAAACCGATCAGGACGGCGCTAATCCTTCGGATAACTCTCATAGACGGTCTTGATTTTCAGGAAGATGGCATCGGGCGGCAGCATCCCGCCCTCGGCGTCGCTGCAGTCCACGGTGATGAAATGCGGGTCCAGGGACGCCTGGCGGCGGTACATGTCCCGGACGCGCCGCTGGAAGGCGATGTCCGCCTCGTGGATGTCCTGGCGGCCTTGCAGGTAGTTCCGGTCGCTGCCGCCGCGCTGCGCGGCCAGGCTCTTCTCGACGAAGCCGATCGGGACGTCCAGGAAGATGTTGAGGTCCGGCCGCGGGAGGTCGAACTGTCCGTACTCGGTGTTGTTGATCCATTCGCGCAGTTCCTCCGCCTCGTCGGTCGAGGGGAGTTTCGCGCACTGGTAGGCGATGTTGGAATAGACGTAGCGGTCCAGCAGGACGGTGCCGCCTTCGCGCAGCGTGCGGCGGATCTGCGGGGCCGCGTCGTGGCGGTCTTCCGCGAAAAGCAGGGCGACCAGCTGCGGGTGCACGTGCTCGATCGAGCCGAATCCGCCGCGCAGGAACTTGCCGATCAGCGCGCCGTAGACGGGAGCGTCGTAGCGCGGGAAATGGATGTATTCCAGGCGGGGGCAGACGGTCTCGAGGTATTCCCGGAACATTTTGACCTGGGTGGACTTGCCCGCTCCGTCCAGGCCTTCCAATACGATGAGCATAACCCTACAAATATAAGCAATCTTCGGCATTTTTCGGAGTTTTGCTTATTTTTGTACTATGGCAAAGATCATGGCTGTCGTCAACCTGACCCCGGACTCTTTCTTCGCTCCGAGCCGGGTCCGCGCCCGCGAAGCGGGAGAGCGGGTGCGCGCGCTGCTGGACGCCGGGGCGGACGTGATCGACCTCGGCGCCGTCTCCACCCGGCCCGGGGCCGCGCCGGTTTCCCTGTGGGCGGAATGGCGGCGCCTCGCCCCCGCGGTGCGTGTCTGGGACCGCGCCGTGCCGCTGTCGGTGGACACCACCCGCGCGGAGATCGTCCGCCGGGTGCATGCCTGCACCGGCCCGTTCTGGGTTAACGACATCTCCGCCGGCGAGGACGACCCCGCGATGCTGGAGACGGTCGGGCGCCTGGGGCTGACCTACGTGGCGATGCACAAGCGGGGCGGTCCGCAGACGATGGACGCGCAGACCGATTATCCGGACGGCGTCGTGCCGGCCCTGGTGGCCTATTTTACGGAATTCGCACGGAAAGCCGGGCGGGCGGGCATCCGGGACTGGATCCTCGATCCGGGATTGGGCTTCGCGAAGACGGCGGCGCAGAACTGGGAGATCCTGGAGAAACTGGAAGCCCTGCGCATCTTCGGGCGCCCCATCCTCATCGGCGCCGCCGACAAGCGCTTCACGGGCGGGGATACGGAAAAAGCAAACCGCCTCGCGCTGGAGCACGGGGCGGATATCCTTCGTGTACACGACGTTCCTGCCGCGGTGCGTACTATTCTTCAAACAGCGGCTTGACGGGATCCAGGTTGCCCCCGGCGTGCTCTTCCGGAATGCGCGCGAAAGCGCGGATGACCAGGATCAGGAGCAGGATGAGGGCGAAGAAGACGATCCAGTAGGCCGTTCCCGGCAGGACGTCCATCCAGCTCTCCGCCTCCTCAAACGCGCTGATGTTGGAAATCACCAGCGCGAAAGTGTTGTTGGTGAAGTGCATCAGCATCGTGAGCTTCAGCGAGCCGGTCTTGTAATAGACGTAGCCGAACAGGCAGCCGAGCAGGAAAGCCGGCACGGCCTGCCAAGGGTTCAGGTGGATGAAGGCGAAGAACAGGGCCGAGATCACGATGGCCCAGACCGGCTTCATCTTCGTGCCGAGCAGGCCGCGCAGGACCATGCCGCGGCAGAGCCACTCCTCGAAGAACGGGGCGAAGATGCTGACCATGATGAAGTTGATCAGCAGGCTGCCGCCCTGTGTCAGGCTCTTGAGCATCTCTTCCAGCACCGGCGGCATCTCGGGCAGCAGCGCGAGGATGGGTTCCGAGCAGAAAGACAGCGCGAGGGTGCCCAGCACAACGAACAAGGCGCACAGGGCGCCGCCCAGCGGGCTGAAGTGGCTGCTGTCCAACTTCACTCCGTTGTGGGTGAAACTGTTGTTGCGGCTCTTCACGCTGGCGTAGAGCATCGGCGGGATGAACATGATCGGGTAGGAGACGAGCGTACCGTATTCCATCCCGCTTTCCTGGCCGAGCAGGGCGACGAAGGGCAGGGCGACGAGGTTGCCCGCCAGGGCGCCGAGCAGGAAGAAGCCGAGCAGGATGAACAGGTCCGCCACGCCAGGGACGTACCAGGTGAATTTCTCCAGGAAGCCGTAGTTCCTGGGCTTTCTGCGCCTCTCCATGGCCTATTCGTAAAGCGGGGAAGGGTACACGCCGTCCTGGACGAGCTGGGCGAACTTCGCGACCACCGCGGGGCGGTCTTCCTTGTAGGTGACGCCGAACCAGTGGGCCGGGGTGGAAAGCACGTCGCAGCGGGCGTCTCCGCTACGGATCATGCAGTCGATGGCGTAGGGGATGTAGAACTCCTTCTTGAGTTCCCGGCCGTTCAGTTCCAGGAAGTCCTCGAAGAGCACGGCGCTCTTCTCGAAGTAGTCGGGCGTGAAGCACCACATGTTCATCGAGCAGAGGTCGCTGCCGCGCAGTTCGACGTGCTCGCCGGTGACGGAATTGTCGCCGCGCACGACGCCGTCGGCGTCTTTCTGGATGTTGAGGTGCTCCACCACGTCGGTCAGGCGCTGCATCGCGTCGTAGTGGCAGATGCCGCGGGACACGCCGCCGGACTCGCTCAGGGTGTGGTCGAGTTCGAAGCCGACGATGGCGTAGACGCCCTTGCTGGCCGCGTGGGCGCGGCACCAGTCTCCTGCGATCTTGAAGGATTCCTTGCCGTAGTAGTCGTCGCCGTTGATCACGACGAACGGCTCCCGGATGACGCCGGCGGCCATCAGCACGGCGTGGGCGGTGCCCCAGGGCTTCTGGCGCTCCGGGTTGACGGGCAGGAAGCGGGTGGGGATGCGGTCGAGTTCCTGGGTTACGAAAGTGAACTCGAGCGGGCTGCCGTCGGTGCACTTGACGTTGCTGTATTTCCGGGCGACCGTCTCCTTGAACTGCTCGAGGAAGTACTCCCGGACGATATAGACGACACGGCCGAATCCGGCCTGTACGGCGTCGTAGATGGAATAGTCGATGATGGTTTCGCCGCTGGGGCCGAGTCCGTCCATCTGCTTCAGGCCGCCGTAACGGCTGCCCATTCCTGCAGCAAGGACCAAAAGTGTAGGTTTCATATGCGTGATTGATTATTTCTTCCGCAAAAATAACTATTTTTGTGCAAATAATCATGGCCAAATACACCAAGGACATCTGGAACCGCGACAAGGACGGCAACAAGAAGGAGCAGCGTTCCTTCTTGCGCTACGCCATCGTCGCGACCGCGCTCTTCGCGGTTTTCCTCCTCCTGAAGAAGGACAATGTCATCAACTGGGTGCAGGCCGGGTTCACGCTGCGCAGCCAGCAGCGCCAGATCGAGCAGCTGGAGCGCGAGAACGAGGAACTCGACCGCCGGATCAAGATGATGAAGGAAAACCGCGACACCCTCGAGCGCTACGCCCGCGAGGAGTTCTTCTTCGCGGAGCCGGGGGATGATGTCTATGTCTTTGAATAAGATTATTTTATGGGTTTCAGCAACTCGTTCTCGATGACGAGCGCCGTGCCGTTCCCCTCGAATACCTTTCCTCCGACCGTGACGGTGCCCCGGGGTTCTTCCCGGTAGCGCCGCAGCAGGGCGACCAGTTTCTCGAAGGTCGGCCCGCTCAAGGCATAGGGTTCGACGAGCCGCCACAGGGCATACTCCCAGTGGTCCAGGGCGAGCACCGCGGAGAGGCGGATGGCTCCGTCCCCGTCGGTGAGCCCTTCCCGCACGGAGCGGAACCAGGCGTCCGCGATGTCGTCCACCCGGGCGAAACGGCGCATGTCGTCACCCAGGGTGCGCACGAAGGAGGGGTTAATCCGCGCGAAGACGGGGAAGACTTCGTTGCGGATACGGTTGCGCTTAGGCGTACAGTCAGCGTTGGTGCTGTCTTCCCGCCAGCCGTAGCCACGGTCCACCATCCAGTTCCGGATTTCCTCCCGGGTGGTCCCGAGCAGGGGCCGGACGATGCCGTCCCGGTCGCCCATGCCGCGCAGTCCGCGGGTGCCCGTTCCGCGCAAGAGGTTGAGGATCAGCGTCTCCGCGTTGTCATCGGCGTTGTGCGCCACCGCCACGGCTTCGTATCCCTGCTCCCGGCGGAGTTCCTCGAACCAGGCGTATCGCAACTCCCGCGCTGCCATTTCGATGCTCAGGCCGTGTTCCGCCGCGAAGCTGCGGGTGTCGAAACGCCTCAGATGGAAGGGGAGTCCGCGCCGTTCGCACCAGGCGCGCACGAAGGCCTCGTCGCCGTCGGACTCCGCCCCGCGCAGGCAAAAGTTGCAGTGCGCTACGCCAAACCGGGCTCCGGGAAAAAGTTCCGGGGCCCGGTTTGCGAGGTACATCGAATCGATGCCGCCGCTGACGGCCAGCAGGATACGCTCCATCCTATTTCTGTCCGATGGTGTAGGTGAAGTTGATGGAGAAGAATTCCTTGAACTGCACGCGCTGGGTCGGCTCGCCGCCCTTTCGGCCGGCAATCAGCACGATCGGGTCGTAGATGGTCCAGGTATCGAAGGCGACCTTGACATACTTGCCGACATTCAGGCCGAACTTGTTGTCCCAGTTGATGCGGTTCCACACGAACGGATGGTTGAGGTAATCCGTGAAGAGGATCAGCTGCGTCTCGTAGGTAAAGATATCGTTGATCGAAGCCTTGAGGTTCATCTTGAGCTGGGCACCGAGCTGGAAGAGGGCGCTGTAGTAGTTGTCGCCTACGAGCGGGTCCAGTTCGGGGGAGATCAGGTGCATGCCGTAGCCCTTGCGCAGCGAGGCGATGTTGCAGAAGGTATAGCCGCCGGTGACGGGGGAGAGGTTGAGGCTGAACCACGGCGTCGGGTCCCACGCCATACCGAGACCGAAAGTGAGGTAGCCGGGGGAGAAGAGGCCGGATTTCAGGGTGCCGGTCCATTTGCCGTCCTGGCCCTGCTTGTAGGAATCGTAGCTGTCGGAGAACTGCGACTTGAAGGTGAGGTCGGCGGTGTATTTCCACTTGCTCTCCGCGGAGGTCTTGTAACCGAAACGGCTCTCGAACTGCATCAGGTCGGCGCTCTTCTGGATGAGGTTCTCCTTGTCCGCGGACCACAGGAAGCCGTACATCAGCTGCAGGCGGTTGGTCCAGCTGGCGAGTTCCTTCTCATAGTTGACGTTGGCGTCGATGCCGGCGCGCAGGGTGGCGCTGTTGTAACCGCCGGACGCCCAGCTCCACAGGGAGGTCTGGTTGAATCCGAGGTCGAACGTGGCGAATTTCTTCCAATAGGAAGGCTTCTCCTCCACCTGCTCCTGCCCGGCGGCTTCGGAGAAGGCGGCGGCCGCCTCGGCGGTGGCTTTCTGGACATCGTCCTGGGCCAGGGCGGAAGTGAGGCCGAAGCACAGGGCAGCGATGAGGATGAGGGTCTTTTTCATGACGGTATGCAGGTTACGGTTAATACGAGATGGCGAAGACGACGCGGCGGTGCGAAGGTTTGCCGGAGAAGATGTCCTTCCCCTCCTCCTCGCAGACATAGCTGTCCATCGGGATGCAGCGGATGGTCGCCTTGGTGGCGTCCTTGATCGCCTGTTCGGTTTCGACGGTGCCGTCCCAGTGGCAGAGCAGGAACTTGCCGGTCTGGATCCGGGTCTTGAAATCCTCCCAGTCGTCGCACTTCTCGACGTTCGCGTCGCGGAAGGCGAGGGCCTTGTCGTAGATGTTCTGCTGGATCTCGTCCAGCAGGCCGGAAATATGGCGCTCGATGCCTTCCAGGGCCATCGTCTCCTTGGTCAGCGTATCCCGGCGGGCCACTTCGACCGTGCCGGCGGCGAGGTCGCGGGCACCCATCGCGAGGCGCACGGGCACGCCCTTGAGCTCCCACTCGGCGAACTTGAATCCCGGACGCAGGGTGTCGCGGTCATCCACCCGGACGCTGTGCCCGAGGGCTTCCAGGCCGGCCTTGACGGCGGCCATCTTCTCCAGCACGGCGGCGCGTTCCTCGTCCGTCTTGTAGATGGGGACCATCACCACCTGGATGGGGGCGAGCTTCGGAGGCAGGACCAGGCCGTTGTCGTCGCCGTGCGCCATGATCAGCGCGCCCATCAGGCGGGTGCTGACGCCCCAGGAAGTGGCCCAGACGTATTCCTGCTTGCCTTCCTTGTTGGTGAACTGCACGTCGAAGGACTTGGCGAAGTTCTGGCCGAGGAAGTGGGAGGTGCCGGCCTGGAGGGCCTTGCCGTCCTGCATCATCGCCTCGATGGTGAGGGTGTCCAGGGCGCCGGCGAAACGCTCGTTCGGGCTCTTGTGGCCGACGATGACCGGCAGGGCCATCACCTCGCGGGCGAACTTGGCGTACACCTGCACCATCTCGTGGGCCTTGGCCTCGGCCTCCTGCGCGGTGGCGTGGGCGGTGTGGCCTTCCTGCCAGAGGAACTCCGCGGTGCGGAGGAACAGGCGGGTGCGCATCTCCCAGCGGACCACGTTGCACCACTGGTTGCAGAGGATGGGGAGGTCGCGCCAGGAGGTGATCCAGTTCTTGTAGGTGCTCCAGATGATGGTCTCGGAGGTGGGACGGACGATGAGTTCTTCCTCAAGCTTGGCCTCGGGGTCCACGACGACGCCCTTCCCGTCGGGGTCGTTCATCAGGCGGTGGTGCGTGACCACGGCGCATTCCTTGGCGAATCCCGCCACGTGCTCGGCCTCGCGGCTGAAGAAGGATTTCGGGATGAAGAGCGGGAAGTAGGCGTTCTGGACGCCGGTGCGCTTGAACATCCCGTCCAGCGTGGCCTGCATCTTCTCCCAGATGGCGTAGCCGTAGGGTTTGATGACCATGCAGCCGCGAACGGCGGACTGCTCCGCCAGATCGGCTTTCAATGCCAGATCGTTATACCATTGCGAGTAATTATCGGATCGTTTGGTTACCTCTTTTGCCATATTCGTGTTGAAAAACTGCGTTTTTTTTCGAAATTTGCATCTATTAATAAAAGCATTAAAACCAGTACATGCCTTCAGGCATCATACTTGTAACCGCAAAGATAAAACTTTTTATTGATAGGAGACGATAATATGAAACGGAGCACGACACTTTTCCTGCCTTTCCTCCTGGTACTGGCATCCTGTGGCACCACTGCTCAGTATTCACAGCAGCGGTTCGAAGACGGGATCTATACCATTCCCAAGGATGAACCCGAAGCCGTCCGCCTCTATACCCAAGAAGAGATCGAGGCCATCGCGGCCGAAAATATCGCACTGAAACAGAGAGGCAAACGGGACACCCTCGTCGTCGTCCTGGACGATCCCTGGGGCTGGTCCTGGAATTACCCTTACAGCTATTATTCCCCCTACACCTGGGGCGGCATCGGTTTCGGTTCCTACTTCTATTGGAACCGCTGGCGCTACGGCCGCTTCTATGATCCCTGGTTCTTCGACCCGTACTACTACGATCCCTTTTACCGTGGATTCGGCTGGTACGATCCCTGGTACGACCCCTGGTATTACGGAATGTACGATCCTTGGTATTACGGCGGCTATTACAGCGGCTACTACGGCTTGTACGGACACCGCATCGGCTGGTATGATTATCCTTACTACAACGGCGGCATCTCCGGTCCCGGACACAGCCGGCACGGCGACAGCGTCTATGTTCCGCGTTCCTACGTGCAGAGCGGCGGCAACCGCGAGACGCGTCCCGGCAGCGGCGCTAACTACCGCTACCGCGGGACCCCGGGCTCGGCGGGCGGCACCGTCATCGGCGGAGGTTCCTCCTCGCGCCGTTCCCAGTCCGGCGTGAGTTCCGGCAGTTCCACGGCCCGCTCGTCCTCCTCGACGTCGCGCAGCCGCGAGCAGGGCTACAACCCGAACCGCAGCTATGGCAGGAGTTCCGGCAACTCTTCTTCCAACAGCAGTTCGACGCGGAGCTACTCCGGCAGCAGCTCCTCTTCCTCCTCTTCTTCCGGCGGATACCGTTCCTCCTCCTCTTCGTCTTCGTCGTCCGGCTCTTCCCGGAGCGGTGGCGGCTATAGCGGCGGCGGTGGCGGCGGCTACAGCGGCGGCGGATCTTCCTCGCACAGCGGTGGCGGCGGCAGCCACAGCAGCGGCGGCGGACGCAGATAGCGTTCTCCCGCACTCCAGTCAAACCTGAAAAAATGAAAACGATGAAAAGAATAGTCCTTGCAGCGGCACTCTTGGCCGCATCGGCGATGGCCGGCGCACAGAATATGTATGACGCCATCACCTTCAGCCAGAACCACTACTTCGGCACGGCCCGGAGCATGGCGATGGGCAATGCGGTGACCGCCGTCGGCGGTGACCTCGGCTCCATCGGCATCAATCCCGCCGGTTCCGCGGTCGCGGGCTACGGCCAGTTCGCCATCACGCCCGGCCTGACCATCTCTTCGGTCTCTTCGGCTTACTCGCCCGAGGGGGAGAACGCCTACGGCGTGCCCAACAAGATGAGCGCCACCCGGATGAACCTGCCGAACGTCGGCTTTACGATGAACTACCGGACCGGCCGGCGCAGCGGCGTGAAGTCGCTGACTTTCGGCATCCTGTCGACCCAGACCAACAACTACAACTTCGCCTCGGACGGCTTCGGCTCCAACAGCCAGACCTCCAAGCTCGCGGAGTTCGCCAACGCCGCCGACGGCTATGCCGAGCGGGTGCTGGCCGAATACAACTCCTTCAATAACAGCGACGTGCCCTGGGACGTCCTGACGGCCTACCAGGGCGGCATGTACGGCCCTTACGGATGGGACGGCCTGTATGCCGGCGTGACGGAGAGCATCGCCGACGACGGCAGCTACCACTATGTCCCGGGCGCCCTCGTCCAGACCTCCTCGCTGACCAAGCGCGGCAGCAAGAACGACCTGATCCTCAACCTGGGCATGAACATTTCCGACAAGGTGTACCTGGGCTTCAACGTCGGCCTTCCGGCGGCCCGCTACCGCTACTCGGAGTCCTTCTACGAGGCGGCAGCCAACCCGGACCTGTTCCCCATCGTCTATGAGGACGGATCCGAACTTTATACCACCTGGTTCAATCGTGCCAGTTACAATTACCAGTACCGGGCCGACGTGGACGGCATCTATGCCAAGGTCGGCGTGATCCTCCGCCCGGTCGAGAGCCTGCGCATCGGCGCCTCCTTCCAGACGCCCACGGCGCTGACCATCTCCGAGAGTTGGCAGTACTACGCTTCCACCACTTTCGACGATCCGTACTACGACGACAGCGAGACATCCCCGCTTGGCGAATACTCCTATGTCCTCCGCACCCCGTACCGCGCCTCTTTCGGCGCCGCCTACATCTTCGGTAAGAAGGGCCTGGTCAGCGTGGACTATGAACTCGCCGACTACAGCGTGATGCGCTTCAGCCAGGTCCACCGCGACCGGATGACGAACGATGATTTCGCGACCCAGAACTGGACCAACAAGTATTTTGCCGGCCTGTCCCACAATGTCCGCGCCGGTGTCGAGTTCAAGTTGACCCCGGAGTTCGCCCTGCGCGCCGGCTATACCCTGACGACCTCGCCCGAGCGGTACTGGACCGACAGCGACGGGCGTAGGGTCACCGCCGATGACTTCAGCGCCGATTTCTACAGTTATTTCAACCGCATCAAGAGCCTCCTCACGCCGCACTACTACGGCGACAGGACCCAGTCCTTCTCCGCCGGCATCGGCTACTCCTCGCCGGGATCCTTCTTCATGGATGCGGCCGTGCGCCTGACGCAGTACCCTGCGACGACGTTCGCCCCTTATTACGATTACGACAGTTACGACAGGAACGGCAACCTGCTGAGCGTCCGCGCTCCGAGGCTGCTGAACGAGCGGAATCTCTGGAACGCTTCCCTGACTTTCGGCTGGCGTTTCTAAAACCGCTTTGATGGAACTGACAGCAAGACAACTCTCAGAAGTGCTCCACGGGACCGTGGACGGCGACCCGGAAGCCAAGGTAACCAGTTTTGCGAAGATCGAGCACGGCAAACCCGGCCAGCTTTGTTTCTTCGCCAATCCGAAATACGAGCAGTACGTCTATACCAGCAGGGCCTCGGTCCTGCTGGTTAACCGTAATTTCGAGCCTAAAGGGCCGGTGACGCCGACCCTGGTGCGCGTGGACGACGCCTATGCCGCCCTGGCGGACCTGCTCAAATATATGTCCGAACAGAAAAAGAAGTACCGCCGGCGCAGGAGCCTCCGTTCGCGGGTGGCCTTCAGCGCCAAGCTCGGAAAGCGCGTGAACGTGGGGGATTTCGTCACGATCGGCAAGGACTGCCGGATCGGGGACTGCACCGTCATCCACGACAACGTCACGATCGGTGCCGGCACGAAGATCGGCTCCCATTGCATCATCTATCCCGGGGTGCACATCTTCCCGGGGATGGTGATCGGCGACCGGGTGATCCTGCACGCGGGCTGCATCATCGGCGACGACGGTTTCGGCAACGCTCCGCAGCCGGACGGCAGCTGGCGCAAGATCGAACACTTGGGCAACGTGATCATCGGCAACGACGTGGAGATCGGTTCCAACACCACGGTGGACCGCGCCCCGATGGAATCGACCATCATCGCGGACGGCGTGCGCATCGACAACCTCTGCCAGATCGCCCACAACGTCGTGGTCGGCAAGAATACCGTGATGGCGGCGCAGACAGGCATCGCCGGGTCCACCCAACTCGGCGAAGGATGCATCCTGGCGGGCCAGGTCGGCCTTGTCGGCCACATCAAGATCGCGGACCATACGACCATCGGTGCCCAGAGCGGCGTGATCGGGAACATCCGCAAGGGCGGCGAAACCTGGTGGGGCACGCCGGCCATCCTGCACCGTACTTTCCTGAAAGCATATGCCAAGTTCAAGCAGGCGGCAGAAGAATAAAATATTATTTGTATCTTTGCCGCCCGAATGAACCAGCAGACCCTGAAAACCCGGTACACTTTCGAAGGCAGGGGCCTTCACACCGGAAAATACGCCCACCTGACCTTGATGCCCGCTCCCGCGGACTACGGCATCCGCTTTGTCCGCACGGACCGGGACGTGGAGATTCCCGCCATTGCATCCAAGGTGACCCGCACCGACCGCAGCACCACCATCTCCGAGGGAGAGGTGTCCGTCATCACCATCGAGCATCTGATGTCCGCCCTGACGGGCCTGGGCGTCGATAACGCACGCATCGAGATCGACAACGAGGAAGTCCCCATCCTGGACGGCAGCGCCGAGCGCTATGTCCGGGCCATCGCTCCGGACGGCCTGCAGGAGCAGGACGCCGAGCGCCGGTACGTGGAGTTCTCCGAGGAGTTCGAGATCCGCGACGAGCGGACGGGATCCTGGGTCCGCGTCACGCCCGCCGAGACGATGTCTTTCGAGGTGACGGTCGATTTCAACTCCCGCGTGCTGGGCGTCCAGCAGGCCCACTGGTCCGAGAACGCCGATTATGTCGGCCAGGTCGCTCCCTGCCGCACCTTCGTCTTCTTCCACGAACTGGAATTCCTCGCCGCACGCGGCCTGGTGAAGGGCGGAGACGTGGACAACGCCATCGTGATCGTGGAGCATCCCGCCACCCCGGAGCAGATCGAGAGCATGTGCAAGTTCTTTGGACAGCCTCATCTCGGCGTCACGCCGAAGGGCTATCTCAGCAATATCAAGCTGCATTTCCCCAACGAGTGCGGGCGGCACAAGCTGCTCGACCTGATCGGGGACATGCGCCTCGTCGGCGGCTTCCCGAAAGCGAAGATCACCGCCTATAAACCCGGCCATACGATCAACAGCATCGCCTCGCGTACGGCCCTCAGCAAAATCAAATGACCATGGCCAAAATCCACCCCCTGGCTACCGTAAGCCCCGATGCCATCCTCGGCGAGAACGTCGAGGTCGGCCCTTACGCCTTCATCGACGCCGACGTCGAGATCGGCGACAACTGCAAGATCCTGCCCCATGCCACCATCTTCTCCTACGTGAAGATGGGACGCGACTGCCAGGTGTTCCCCGGCGCGGTTATCGGCGCCATCCCGCAGGACCTCAAGTTCGAGGGCGAAGTCACTTACGTCGAGATCGGTGACCGGGTGACCATCCGCGAGTGCGCCACCATCAACCGCGGCACCAAGGCCAGCGGCAAGGGCGTGACGCGCGTCGGCAGCGACAGCCTCATCATGTCCTACGTGCACGTGGCGCACGACTGCCGGGTGGGCAATCACTGCATCCTCGTAAGCTACGTCGGCATCGCCGGCGAGACCGACGTGGACGACTGGGCCATCATCGGCGGAAGCACGGTGGTGCACCAGTTCTCGCACATCGGCACCCACGCCATGGTGGGAGGCGGCACGGCCGTCAACAAGGACATCCCGCCGTACTCCATCTGCGGCCGCAGCCCGATCTGCTTCTCCGGCATCAACATCGTCGGCCTGCGCCGCCGCGGTTTCGACTCCGACACCATCCGCAACATCAAGGACATCTACGACACGATCTACTTCCAGGGGCTGAACATCGCCGACGGCTGCAGCAAGGTGGAGGCCGGCTTCCCGCAGTCGGTGGAGCGCGACACCATCCTGGAGTTCATCCGCGGCTCCAAACGCGGCATCGTGCGCGGCATGGAGATCGGCGTCAAGCCCGGCAGCATCGAGTAGTGGCTCCCACGCTCACCATCGCATATTTCCCGCCCATACAGTACTTTGCGCTGCTCGCGAAGTATCCCTCGGTCCGTCTGGAGGCCTGTGAGAATTACCAGAAGCAGTCCTGGCGCAACCGTTGCCGTATCCTGACGGCCGGCGGTCCGCAGGACCTCAACTTCCCGGTCCGGCACCGGAACGGGACCTTCAGCCTGCCGGTCCGCGAGATCGAGGTGGACTATTCTACCCCCTGGGTGCTGAAGACGGAGCGCTGCATCGACGCCGCCTACCGCTCCTCCGCTTATTTCGAGTATTACCGGGAACCGCTGTTCGCCATTCTCGAAGCGCATCCGCGGACGCTCTGGGAACTGGACCTGGAGATCATCCGTTTCCTGATGGAAAAATTCGGTTTGAAGACGGAAATCGTGCCCACGGAGGAGTATGCCGCCGACCACGTGGACATACATCCGAAAAGGCCGGACTCAATCCTGCAGGAACTGGGATTGGAACGGCCTTATTATCAGGTATTTTCAGACCGGTACGGTTTCGTGCCGGGCCTGTCCGCGATGGACCTGCTGTTCAACGAGGGTCCGGGCGCGCTGGAGTACCTCCGGCGGGCGTAGGCTAGTCCGGGTAAAGCGTCTTCTTGAGATTATAGTCCCAATAGGTCGAGTTGACCGGTTCCCGGAGGTCCTTTCCGGAGAGCACGCCGAGCAGGATGACGACATCCTCTTCGTCGTTGATGTGGTCCAGGATGAACTTGCCGTCCACCCGGTTGCGGCCCTGGTCGAAGAGGTCCAGGGATTTCCGGCAGGCGTCGGCATAGGTCGAAAACATGGTATGGACCATCGACTCGTTGGTATAGTTCTCGTCGAAATAGGCTTTCAGAGCATCCCAGTCCGCATCATCCTTGAGTTTCGCCTGGACTTCGAATTCGAAGGAGTAGGCGGCCTCCTTGTCCTTGATGCAGGAGGTCAGGGGGAGGATGGCGCAGAGGGCGCACATAAACAGGAGTAACTTGCGCATGTTGTTCGTTATTTTTGGCAAATTTACAAAAAAAGCCTATATTTGCATCGTGATTGAAGATGGAAGGCCCCGAAGAGGTCTTCTTTTTTATTGATATGGACAGGAACGAATTCGAAAAAGTGGTGGAGAAGGCCGTCGCGGAGCGGGGCTGCTCCCTGGTGGACATCATGTTCAATGACGACGACAACGTGTTCGAAGTCACGATCGACAAGGCGGACGCCGACGTCGAGCTGGCGGACTGCGAATACGTGCACCGCGCCGTGCTCGCCGCCTTCGACCGCAACGTCGAGGACTATGCCCTGACCGTCGGTTCCGTCGGGATCGACGCCGCGGAGGCGGACGAAATGCTGAAAACAATCAAAGAATAGACACATAGACAACGCTCATGGAAAAAGAAAAAGTAATTACGCTCATCGATGCCTTCAAGGACTTCAAGGAGGAGAAGAACATCGACCGCCCCGTGATGATGCAGGTCCTCAAGGACGTCTTCCTGACGCAGATCGCGAAGACCTACGGCTCATCGGACAACTTTGACGTCATCGTCAACGTGGACAAGGGTACCTGCGAGATCTACCAGAACTTCGACGTGGTCGAGGAGGTGGAGAACCCGAACGCCGAGATCACCCTCGACGGGATCCGTGCCGACGGCGGCGACGCCGACGACTACGAGATCGGCGACCAGTACGCCAAGCTCCTCCCGCTGGCGGCCTTCGGACGCCGCGGCATCTTGAACATCCGCCAGAACCTCCAGGGCCGCATCATGGACATCGAGAAGGCGAACGTCTTCAAGAAGTACTCCGACAAGGTGGGCGAACTTTTCTATGGCGAAGTCTATCAGACCTGGTCCAAGGAGGTGCTGATCCTCGACGAGGACGGCAACGAACTCCACATCCCCAAGGCCGAGCAGATCCCGGGTGAGCGCTTCAAGAAGAGCGACTCCGTCCGCGCCGTCATCAAGAGCGTGGAGATGAAGAACAACACCACGCCGTACATCACCCTGAGCCGCGTGTCCAACGAGTTCCTGGAGCGCCTCTTCGAACAGGAGGTCCCGGAGATCGCCGACGGCCTGATCACCGTCAAGAAGGTGGTCCGCGTCCCCGGCGAGCGTGCGAAGGTGGCCGTGGAGTCCTACGATGACCGCATCGACCCGATCGGCGCCTGCATCGGCGTGAAGGGCGGCCGCATCATGGGCATCGTCCGCGAGCTGCGCAACGAGAACATCGACGTGATCCAGTGGTCCCAGAACCCCAAGCTGATGATCCAGCGCGCCCTCAACCCCGCCGTGGTCTCCTACATCGAGATGGGCGAGGGTCCGGACGACAAGGTAAAGGTGTTCATGCAGCCCGACCAGGTCAGCAAGGGCATCGGCCGCCACGGCGTGAACATCCAGCTGGCCGGCATGCTCGTGGACCGCGAGATCGAGGTGTACCGCGAACTCCCGAAGGGCGAAAGCAGCGACGAGGAGGACGTGCTTCTGAGCGAATTCTCCGACGTCATCGACCAGTGGATCATCGACCGCCTCGAGGCGATCGGCTGCGACACCGCCAAGGGCGTCCTGGCCCTTTCTCCCGAGGACATCGCCAAGCGCGCCGACCTCGAGGACGAGACCGTCGAAGAAGTCCGTAACATCCTCAAAGCAGAATTCGAAGACTAGACAGAATGGCAGATATCAGAATAAGCAAACTCCTGAGACAATTCAACATCGGCCTCGACGACCTGGTGGATTTCCTCCACAAGCAGGGCGTCGATGTCGATGCCAACCCCAATGCGAAGGTCTCCGACGAGCACCTGCCCGCGCTGATGAAGCAGTTCGGCAAGGACCTCGAGATGAAGCAGGCCGCCGACAAGGTGGAGGTCAAGATCACCGAGATCCTCGAGAAGAGCGGCCGGCGCCAGCCCAAGGAAGAGCCCGAGGAAGAGGAGCCGGAGCGCGAGACCATCATCAAGTCCAATACCTTCATCAACACCAAGAAGGAAGCGCCGCAGCCCGCACCGGTGAAACCCGCGGAGCCCGCACCGGAGCCGGAAAAACCTGCCCCGGAGCCGGAGAAGCCCGTGGAACCGGAGCCGCAGCCCGAGCCCGAAAAGCCCGCGCCGGAGCCGGAGAAGCCCGTGGAGCCGGAGCCGCAGCCCGAGCCTGAACAGCCCGCGCCGGAGCCGGAGAAACCCGCGGAACCGGAACCGCAGCCCGAGCCCGAGAAGCCTGCGCCGGAGCCGGAGAAGCCCGTGGAACCGGAGCCGCAGCCTGAGCCTGAGCAGCCCGCCCCGGAGCCGGAGAAACCGGCTGCGACCGAGGCGCCGGCGGCGGACGGCACGCCTGCGCTGAAGGTGGTCGGCAAGATCGACCTCAGCCAGTTCGACCGCAAGCCTGCGAAGAAGCGCGAGCGCATCAGCAAGGGCACCCAGAAGGTGGACGTGGCGAAGGCCGGCGCCAACATCGAGAAGAACCCCAAGAAGGAAGGCGGCCGTGGCCAGCAGGCCCAGCAGCCGTCCAACGGAAAGGGTCGCAAGCGCGACCGCGACCGCTTCAAGCCGGCACTGACCGAGGCCCAGCAGGAAGAACTCCAGAAGGAGATCCAGAAGCAGGTCAAGGAAACCTACGCCCGCATGAACGAGGGCAAGAAGAACAATTTCGGCGCCAAGTACCGCAAGGAGAAGCGCGAGGCGGCAGCCCAGCGCACCCAGGAGGAGATGGCCGAGGCGATGGCCGGGCAGAAAGTGCTCAAGGTCACCGAGTTCGTGACGGTCAACGACCTGGCCACCCTGATGAACAACACGCCGGTCGTGAAGGTCATCGGCGCCTGCATGAGCCTGGGCCTGATGGTGTCCATCAACCAGCGCCTCGACGCCGAGACCCTCGTGCTCGTGGCCGAGGAATTCGGCTACCAAGTCGAGTTCGTGACCGCCGAGATCTCCGAGGAGATCAACAGCAACGAGGAGGCGGACCGTCCCGAAGACCTCCTGCCGCGTCCGCCGATCATCACCGTGATGGGTCACGTGGACCACGGCAAGACTTCGCTCCTCGACTACATCCGCAAGTCCAACGTCATCGCCGGCGAGGCTGGCGGTATCACGCAGCACATCGGCGCCTACAACGTCAAGCTGCCCGACGGCCGCCACATCACCTTCCTCGATACCCCGGGACACGAAGCCTTCACGGCCATGCGTGCCCGCGGCGCCCAGCTTACCGACCTCGCCATCATCATCGTGGCGGCCGACGACGCCGTGATGCCGCAGACCATCGAGGCCATCAACCACGCGCAGGCCGCGGGCGTCCCGATGGTGTTCGCCATCAACAAGATTGACAAGCCAGGCGCCAATCCCGACACGATCCGGCGTCAGCTCTCCGAGATGAACATCCTCGTGGAAGACTGGGGCGGCAAGTACCAGTGCCAGGAAATCTCCGCCAAGAAGGGCATCAACGTGGACAAGCTCCTGGAGAAGGTCCTCTTCGAGACCGACCTCCTGGAACTCAAGGCCAATCCGAACAAGCTCGGCAGCGGCGCCGTCATCGAGTCCTCCCTGGACAAGGGCCGCGGCTACCTCGCCACCGTCCTCGTGCAGGACGGCACGATGCATGTGGGCGACGTGATCATCTCCGGCAGCTACTACGGTCGCGTCAAGGCGATGTTCAACGAGCGCGGACAGAAGGTCCAGGAAGCCGGCCCTTCCACGCCGGTGTCCATCCTCGGCCTCAACGGCGCTCCCGCCGCCGGTGAGAAGTTCAACGTGATGACCGACGAGAAGGAGGCGAAGTCCATCGCCAACCGCCGCGAGCAGCTCATCCGCATCCAGGGCATCAAGACCCAGAAGCACCTCACCCTCGAGGAGATCGGACGGCGCATCGCCATCGGCAACTTCAAGGAACTCAACATCATCGTCAAGGGCGACGTGGACGGTTCCGTGGAGGCTCTCTCCGATTCCCTCATCAAGCTCTCCACCGAGGAGGTCAAGGTCAATGTCATCCACAAGGCCGTGGGCGGCATCTCCGAGTCTGACGTCCTGCTGGCGGAGGCTTCCGACGCCGTGATCGTCGGCTTCCAGGTCCGTCCTACGCCGGACGCCCGGAAGGCCGCCGACCGCGAAGGCATCGAGATCCGCCTCTATTCCGTCATCTACGACTGCATCAACGAGGTCAAGGACGGTATCGAGGGCATGCTCGAGCCGGAGAAGAAGGAAGAGGTCATCGCCACCGCCGAGATCAAGCAGACCTTCCGTATCAGCAAGATCGGCACCATCGCCGGCTGTATCATGCGCGACGGCAAGATGGTCCAGAAGTCCAAGGTCCGCCTGATCCGCGACGGCATCGTCATCTACACCGGCGAACTGGGCTCCCTGCAGATCGGCAAGGACGCCGTCAAGGAGGTCCCCGCCGGCAAGGAGTGCGGTATGTCCATCGCGGGCTACAACGATATCAAGGAGGGCGACATGATCGAGGCCTTCCAGATCGTCGAGATCAAACGCACGCTATAGGGTAAGCCGGAACGGCAACTGTCCCCGGAAAGCTGAATAGAACCCTTGCGGGAAAAGCTTTCCGGGGACAGTTCCGTTCCGCCTGCTAATACATCTCCTTTACTTTTGCCAGGAAGTCGCGGACGTGCTGCGTGTATTCTTTCGGATACTTTGCGTAGGAATTGGCGTGGACGGCGCCTTTGGCCACCCACATCTCCTTGTAGCCCTTGACCTTGGCGTCGTAGTTCTTCTGCAGGTGCGAGAAGGGTACGAAGTCGTCGGCGTCGCCGTGGATGAAGAGCATCGGGCGCTCGCACTTGGCGAGCTGATTGACGGATGAGGCCTCCTTGAAGGACCAGCCGTAGCGGTGCTTGGTGACCGTGCTGGCGCTGTTCAGCAGCGGGAACGGCGGGAGGTGGAAGCTGTCCTTGAGGTTCACGGCGAGTTGGTCCCAGACGGAAGCGTAGCCGCAGTCCTCCACGAAGGCGCGGATGTAAGGCGGAAGATCGTCGCCGCTCATCATCATCACGGTGGCGGCGCCCATCGATACGCCGTGCACCACCATGAAGTCGTCCTTGAAAGTCTCGTGGGCGAATTCCGCCCATTTCTCCACGTCGTAGCGGTCGAACCAGCCCATCTGGATGGCGTCGCCCTCGGAATAGCCGTGGTACTGGAGGTCCGGGAGGAGGATGTTGTAGTTCAGTTCGTCGCGGTACATCCGGGCCAGGTACAGGAATACGAGGTGGTTGTCGCCGTAGCCGTGCACGATGACGGCGGTGCCCTGGGCGCTTTCCGGGTGGAGGGCCGGGGCGAAGACGGCGTGCACCTTCTTGTCGTTGTATCCGGTCATGTAGCTGTCTTTCAGGATGCCCGACTGCTTGAGCCCGTCGTACCAGGCGGTGCTGCCGGGCATCAGGGAGTCGGCCTTGTGCCGGGTGCGCTCGATGTCATCCGTGCCGTGCGGCGTGGGACGGAGTGCGTAATTGCTCATATACTTGCCCGCGAGACAGCCGTTGAGGGAAACGACGGCCAGGACGATGGCCGCAAACTTGAAGATTTTCCGGATCATAAGGTTTAAAAGGTGTTTTTGTGCTTTTATGTGGTGTTTTGTGACTGCAAAGATAGCGAAGTTTTGTAAATTTGCAGAGAACAAGACCGCATAATGAACACGAGAGAATTCGATGTCATCATCCTGGGCGGCGGAATCACGGGAGCGGGGACCCAGCGGGACTGCGCGATGCGCGGGCTGCGGACCCTCCTGATCGAGCGTTCGGACATTGCCACCGGTGCCACCGGACGCAACCATGGCCTGCTCCATTCCGGGGCGCGCTACGCCGTGAACGATCCCGAATCGGCCGCCGAATGCATCCGGGAGAACCTGATCCTGCGCCGCATCGCCTCGCATTGCGTCGAGGAGACCGATGGGCTCTTCATCACCCTGCCCGAAGACGACCTGGCTTATCAGCAGACCTTTACGGACGCCTGCCGCGCGGCGGGCATCGGTGCCGAAATCATCGACCCGGACCTGGCGCGGCGGCTGGAACCCTCCGTCAACCCGGCCCTGACCGGCGCCGTGCGGGTGCCCGACGGGAGCGTGGACCCCTTCCGCCTGTGCGCGGCGAACATGCTGGACGCCAAGCTCCGCGGCGGCCAGGTGCGCCTCCACACGGAGGTGACCGGCTTCATCCGCGAGGCCGACGCCATCGTGGGCGTGCATACCCGGAACCGCCAGACGGGGGCGTGCGAGGATTTCTTCGCGCCGGTCGTCGTGAACGCCTGCGGCATCTGGGGGCAGCACATCGCCGCCCTGGCTGGCGTGGGGATCAACATGTATCCCGCCAAGGGCGCCCTGCTGATCTTCGCGCACCGCATCAACCGGATGGTGATCAACCGCTGCCGCAAGCCTTCCAATGCCGATATCCTGGTCCCCGGCGATACCGTCTGCGTCATCGGGACCACCTCCACCCGTATCCCCTTCGAGGAATGCGACCACGTCGCCGTGACGCCGGAAGAGGTGACGCTCCTCGTGACCGAGGGCGCCCTGCTGGCCCCGGCCCTGTCCTCGACGCGCATCCTGCGCGCCTATGCGGGCGTGCGGCCGCTCGTCAGTTCGGACGACGATCCCACGGGACGGAACATCTCCCGCGGCATCGTCTGCCTGGACCACGAGAGCCGCGACGGCCTGAAGGGTTTCGTGACCATCACGGGCGGCAAGTTGAT
The DNA here is from genome assembly GCA_947167015.1 of uncultured Bacteroidales bacterium. Classification (GTDB taxonomy): domain Bacteria; phylum Bacteroidota; class Bacteroidia; order Bacteroidales; family UBA932; genus Cryptobacteroides. The sequence goes on along the minus strand of CAMVGM010000007.1, from coordinate 34,064 downwards.
GACCTACCGCCTGATGGCGGAGATCGCCACCGACGCCGTCTGCCGCAAACTGGGCGTGGAGCGTGCCTGCGAGACGGCGACCACCCCGCTCCCGGGCTCGGAAGAGCGTTCGTACGAGGCCGTGGCCCGCAAGATCTGGGAGGCCCCCTCGATGGCGCAGAAGGCCGCTGCGGCCCGGATGGGTACCGGCGTGTCCCGCATCCGGAGCGGCAAGCGCTCCGACGAAGCGCTCATCTGCGAGTGCGAAGAAGTGTCGGTGGGGGAGATCAACAGCGCCATCGACCATCTGGAGGTCTCGACGCTGACGGACCTGCGCCGCCGTACGCGCGTGGGTATGGGCACCTGCCAGGGCGAGTTCTGCGCCTGCCGCGCCGCCGGCCTGTTGGCCCGGGCTCACGGTTGCGTGGAACGGGAGCGGGAAGACCTTTCGGACTTCCTGCAGGAGCGCTGGAAAGGGAATTTCCCCATCGGCTGGGGCGACACGCTCCGGGAAGCGGAATACACGCAGTGGGTTTATAAACACGTCCTGGGCCTATGAGATTCGATACCGTCATCATCGGCGGGGGCCTCGCCGGACTCGTCGCGGGCATCAGCCTGCAGAAGGAGGGCCGCAGCACCGCCATCGTGAGCGCCGGGCAGAACGCCCTGCATTTCTTCTCCGGCAGTTTCGAGTCGCTCGAGGAGGCGCCGCAGCGCCTGTCCGAACTGTTCGGCGAAGCCGGCATCCGGCTCCACTACTGCTCCGGCATCCGCCTGATGCCGCTGGGAACCTTCCGTCCCGCGGCGCTTTCGCTGGAGGACGTCAGCCTGTTCGAGACGCCCGGATTCGCCCGCAAGGCGTTGATCGTCAACTTTGCCGGCTATCACGATTTCTTCACCTCCTTCCTCGCCGAAGGATTGGAAAAAGCCGGAATCGCCTGCCGGATTCAGGCGCTGGACCTGCCTGAGCTGGAACGGATCCAGGCGAGCCCCAGCGAGATGCGCTCCGTGCAGATCGCCCGCACGATGGACCGCATCTGGGAAAAGGTGGTCCGGGAGGTCGGCGCCCTGCTCGGGGACGAGGATACCGTGATCCTGCCGCAGGTTTTCGGCCTGCGGGACATCACCGTTCCCGGCCGCATCCGTCAGGCCATGCCTGCCCGGGTGGTGTTCGTCGGCACCCTGCCGCCGTCCGTACCGGGCATCCGCACGCAGGCGCTCCTGAAGCGCCGCTACGAAGTGCTGGGCGGTACCTATCTGTCCGGCGACGAGGTCCTGGAGGCTGACCTGGAAGACGGGACCGTGCAGAGCGTGGCGACGCGCAACCTCGGTACCCACCGCCTCTTGGCGGAGGACTTCATCCTCGCCAGCGGCGGCTACTTCTCCAAGGGGCTGAGATCCAATCCTTTCCGGATCTGGGAGCCGGTGTTCGGGCTGGATGTGGACTTCGCCGGAGACCGCACCGCCTGGTACGACCCGGCTTTCGCCGCTGACCAGCCGTACATGGCCTACGGGGTCAAGACCGACGCCTCGCTGCATCCCTTGCTGGACGGCATGCCCGTGAAGAATCTCTATGCCGTCGGCTCCGTGCTGGGGGCCACCCGCCCCGAATTCGGCTCCGGCGCCGGCCTGGCCGTCCGGAGCGCCTTCCGGGCGGTCGATGCCATCCTTAAAGAAGAAGCCTTATGAAACTGCAGGAGTACACCGTCAGCAAGCACAACTTCGAGGAGTGCATGAAGTGCACCGTGTGCACCGTCTATTGTCCCGTGCTGCAGGTCAACCCCCTGTACCCCGGCCCCAAGCAGGCCGGTCCGGACGGGGAGCGGCTCCGCCTGAAAGACCCTTTCTTCTTCAATTACGCCCTCAAGTACTGCCTGAACTGCAAGCGCTGCGAGGTCGCCTGCCCGTCCGGGGTGGGCATCGCGGACCTGATCCAGGCTTCCCGCATCAAATATGACCGCACCCGGCCGAAACTGCGCGACCGCATCCTGGCTTCGACCGACCTGATGGGCTCTTTTTCCCGGCCGTTCGCCCCGGTGGTGAACGCCGTCACGGGGCTCGGGGTCACGAAGACCGCGCTGGACGCCACGCTGAAGATCGACCACCGGCGCTCTTTCCCGAAATACAGCGGCCGCGGCTTCGAATCCTGGCTCCGGAAGCGGGCGGAGGAACAGGCCGCCTTCCCGGAGCAGGTCGCCTATTACCACGGCTGCTACGTGAATTACAACAACCCCGCGCTTGGCAAGGACCTGGTCAAGGTCCTGAACGCGCTGGGCGTGGGCGTGCAGTTGCTGGAGAAAGAGAAATGCTGCGGCATCGCGATGATTACCAACGGGATGTCGGAAACGGCCACCCGTCACGCGAAGCACAACGTGGAGATCATCCGCAAGGCGGTCGCCGGGAAGGGCCTGACGGTCGTGACCACCTCTTCCTCCTGTACCCTGACCCTGCGGGACGAGTATCCCAAGCTGCTGGGCGTGGACAACGCGGACGTGCGCGAGTCGGTCCTGATGGCCGTGCGCTATGTCTTCGAGCGGTTGGAGGCGGGCGCCACGCTGCGCTTCAAGCCCGGTTTCCATAAAAAGGTAGCCTACCACGTGCCCTGCCACATGGAGCGCCTGGGCTGGGGCGTGTTCTCCGAGCGCCTGCTCCGGATGATCCCGGGCGTGGAGTTCACCCTGCTGGATTCCGCCTGCTGCGGCATCGCCGGCACCTACGGCTTCAAGAAAGAGAACTACGAGGCCTCGCAGGCCATCGGCGCGCCGCTCTTCGAGCAGATCCGCTCGGTGGACCCGGAAGTGGTCGCCTGCGACTGCGAGACCTGCAAATGGCAGATTGAAATGTCCACCGGCTACCGCGTGGAGAACCCCATCTCCATCCTGGCCGAAGCTATCGAAATATGAAAAGAATCCTGATCCTCCTGTCGCTCGCGGCCCTCGCGGCCTGCCAGCACAAACCCGAAATCGACGTCCAGGCCCACCGCGGCGGGGCCGGCCTGATGCCGGAGAACACCGTTTCCGCGATGAAGAACGCCCTGGACCTGCACGTGAATACCCTGGAGTTCGACCTCCAGCTGTCCGGCGACGGCCAGGTGGTGGTATCCCACGACAATTATTTCCACCCCCGTTATTCCATCCGGCCCGACGGTACGCTGATCGGCGAAGACGATCCCAAGGAATACCTTTACACGATGCCCTACGACAGCATCGCCCGCTACGAGGTGGGGCTCCGGCCGGTGGACCGCTGGCCCACGCAGGTCAAGGTGCACGAGGTGAAGCCGCTGGCCGGCGATCTGATCGATTTCACCGAGGACTACGCCCGGCAGATCGGCCTGAAACCGGTGAACTACAACATCGAGATCAAGTCCTGGCCGGGAGAAGGGGAGGGAACCCTGTGGCCGGATTACAAGGTCTTCTGCGATACCTGCATCCCGCTGCTGCTCTCCAAGAAGCTCGGCAGCCGCCTGATCGTGCAGTGCTTCGATCCCCGCGCGCTCAATTACATGCACGCCAGATGGCCGGAACTCACCCTGTCGTACCTGACCGAAGACTATGACGGCGGCGATATCGAAAAACTCCTCGGAAACCTGGATTTCGTGCCGCAATGGTGGAGCCCGGAATCCAGCGTAGTCACGCCCGAAAATGTGGCCTGGTGCCACGCGAGGGGCATCGGCGTCGTTCCCTGGACGGTGGACGACCCTGCCGAGATGCAGCGCCTCGTGGACTGCGGCGTGGAAGCCATCATCTCCAATTACCCCGACATCCTCATTGAAACCGTAAGATAATGCTCAAGTTCCTCCAGCAGCCCGCCTACAAACCGGCCGAGACCGGCCCCGAGGCCGATGCGAAATACAAACGCCTGCGCCTGCAGGTATTCCTCGGCGCCTTCATCGGCTATGCCGGCTTTTACCTGGTCCGCAAGAATCTTTCGATGGCCATCCCGGCGATGGCCCCGCTGGGCTTCCATAAGACCGAGCTGGGCTTCGTGCTGGGCCTGAACGCGGCGGCCTACGCCCTGTCCAAGTTCTTGATGGGCAGCGTATCCGACCGTTCCAACGCCCGCGTGTTCCTGCCGCTCGGCCTGATCCTTACCGCCATTTCGATGTGCTTCATGATCGTGCCCATCCAGTGGATCGGGGCGGAGCACAAGGCCCTCGCCATCCTGGTGATGGGCGTGCTGAACTGCCTGGTGGGCTGGTTCAACGGCATGGGCTGGCCGCCGTGCGGGCGCGTGATGACGCACTGGTTCTCGCCGGGCGAACGGGGGACGATGATGAGCATCTGGAACTGCGCTCACAACGTGGGCGGGGCGCTGGTGGGCCCGATGGCCACCTACGGCGCCGCCTGGTTCGGCAGCTGGTTCTACGGGACCCACGAGGAACTCTATTTCCTCATCGGCACTTTCGCCTTCCCCGCGGCCGTGGCGCTGTTCATCGCTCTGCTGGCGTACGTGCTGCTGCGCGACACCCCGCAGTCCTGCGGGCTGCCGTCCGTGGAGGCCTGGCGGAACGACTATCCCAAGAACTACTCCGAGAAGCACGAGCAGACGCTTTCCACCCGGGAAATCTTCTTCAAGCACGTGCTGAACAACAAGTTCCTGTGGTTCATCGCGCTCTCGAACGCCTTCGTGTACATGGTGCGCTACGGCTGCCTGGACTGGGCGCCGACCATCCTGACGGAGAAGGGGATCGACCTGAAGAGCGCCGGCTGGGCGTATTTCGCTTATGAGTTTGCGGCCATCCCGGGCACGCTCCTGTGCGGCTGGCTGTCGGACAAGCTCTTCCACGGCAAGCGGGCGGTGCCCACGATGCTCTTCATGGCGCTGGTGCTGGTGTTCGTGGTCCTGTACTGGCGCTACATCGACAACCTGACCGTGGTGATCATCTGCCTGATCGGCATCGGATTCTTCATCTACGGACCGGTGATGCTCATCGGCGTGCAGGCCCTGGACCTGGCGCCGAAGAACGCCGCCGGCACGGCCGCGGGCCTCACCGGTTTCTTCGGCTATTTCTTCGGTACCTTCCTGCTGGCGAACACCGTCATCGGCTGGGTGGCTCAGACGGCCGGCTGGAGCTGGACCTTCGTCCTGCTCGTCGCCGCCTGTCTCCTCGCCATCTTCTTCATGGGCCTGACGCTCAAGCAGGAGCGGCGCTAGAAGACCAGCAGGTAAAGCAGTCCGGCCAGGGCGGCGCCGGCCATCGGGCCGGCGACGGGAATCCAGCTGTAACTCCAGCCGCTGTCGCGCTTGCCCGCGATGGGCAGCACGGCGTGGGCGCAGCGCGGACTCAGGTCACGGGCGGGATTCAGGGCATAGCCCGTGGTGCCGCCGAGCGACATGCCGATGGACATGATCAGGCAGGTGACCGGCCAGGAACCCAGCGAACCGGTGGACGCGGCCGCCCCGCCTACGCTGAAGGCGTTGCCGTTCGTGGCGAGCGCCAGGATCACGAAGACCAGCAGGCAGGTGGCGATGACCTCGCAGAGGAAATTGCGCCAGGTATTGGCGATCGCCGGCATCGTACAGAAGGTGCCCAGCATCGTATCGGGCTGGTCCGAGGTGGCCTTGTAATGGTCCTTGTAGAAGATCCAGACCAGCACGGCGCCCACGAAGCCGCCCAGCATCTGGGCGACGATATAGCCGGGCACGGAAGCCCAGGGGAAGGTCCCCGCGACGGCGAGGCCCAGGGAGACGGCGGGGTTGAGGTGCGCGCCGGACACGGGACCGGCCACCAGCACGCCCATCATCACGGCGAGGCCCCATCCGAGGGCGATGACCACCCAGCCGGCACCTTTCGCCTTGGAATGGTTGAGGGAGGTGGCTGCGCAGACGCCGTCGCCGAGCAGCACGAGCACCAGCGTGCCGATGAATTCGAAGAGATATTGTTGCATAGTCAAGTAGTTATTTGCGGGTAAGGGTCCTGGAGATGGCGTCGGCCCAGCCGGCCTTCACGCCGGACATGTCCGCGCCGGACGGGGTGAAGGTGCGCTCCGCCTTCCACTGGCTGCGGATCTCGTCGAGCGATCCCCAGTAGCCGACGGCCAGGCCGGCCAGGTAGCAGGCGCCCAGGGCGGTGGTCTCGGTGACCTCCGGACGGATGACGGAAGTGCCCAGGATATCGGCCTGGAACTGCATCATCAGGTTGTTCCGGGAAGCGCCGCCGTCCACTTTCAGTTCGGCCAGGCGCACGCCGGCGTCCTTTTCCATCGCTCCCACGATGTCCATTGTCTGGAAGGCGATGCCCTCCAGGGCGGCCCGGGCGATGTGGGCGGCGGTGGTGCCGCGGGTGATGCCGCAGATGACGCCGTGGGCGTACTGGTCCCAGTGCGGCGCGCCCATGCCGGTGAGCGCGGGTACGAAATAAACGCCGCCGTTGTCCGGTACGCCGGCCGCCAGCGCCTCGATCTCGGACGAAGAGCGGATGATGCCGAGCCCGTCGCGGAGCCACTGCACCACGCTTCCGCCCACGAAGATGGAACCTTCGAGCGCGTAATTGACGACTTCGCCGATCTTCCACGCCACCGTGGTCAGCAGGTTGTTGCGGGAGAGGATGGGCTTCTCGCCGGTGTTCATCAGCAGGAAGCAGCCGGTGCCGTAGGTGTTCTTGACGGAGCCGGGGGTGACGCACATCTGGCCGAAGAGGGCCGCCTGCTGGTCACCCGCAATGCCCGCGATGGGCACCTCGTGGGCGAAGATGGTCGTCTTCGTGTAACCGTACACCTCGGAGGAGGAACAGACCCGGGGCATCATCGAGGCGGGAATGCCGAACAGGTCCAGCAGTTCCGCGTCCCAGGAGAGCGTGTTGATGTTGAACAGCATCGTGCGGGAGGCGTTGGAGACGTCCGTGATGTGCACCTCGCCCCGCGTGAGCTGCCAGACGAGCCAGCTGTCCACGGTGCCGAAACGGAGCTTGCCGGCCTCGGCGCGCTCACGGGCGCCCGGGACGTTGTCCAGGATCCACTTGATCTTGGTGCCGGAGAAGTAGGCGTCGATGATCAGGCCCGTCTTTTCGCGGATCTTGTCCACGAGGCCCTGCGCCTTGAGTTCGTCGCAGAAGGCTGAGGTGCGGCGGTCCTGCCAGACGATGGCGCGGTGGACGGGAACCCCGGTCTCGGCGTCCCAGACGATGGTGGTCTCCCGCTGGTTGGTGATGCCGATGGCGGCGATGTCCTTTCCGTTGATGCCGATCTTGGAGATGGCTTCCGCGATGACGGCCGCCTCGGACGACCAGATCTCCATCGGGTCGTGCTCCACCCAGCCGGGCTGGGGGAAATATTGGGGGAATTCCATCTGGGCCGTGGAGCGGATGCCTCCTTCGTGGTCGAATACGATGGCGCGGGAGGAACTGGTGCCCTGGTCCAGCGCGAGGATGTACTTGTTCATAGGCTCGTTTATTGACTCTTATAAGGCAAATATAGCCCAAAAATGGGGAATTAACGAGATTTTGCCTATCTTTGTATACTTTAGTAACCACATTATGACTAAAATGAAACATCTGTTCACCGCTGCGGTCCTGCTTGCAGCCGCGCTCACCGCTTCCGCACAGGAAGAAATCAAGAAAACCGGCATCAACTTCGGCCCGCTGCCTGCCGTCGGCTATTCCTCCGACCTGGGCTGGCACTATGGCGCGCTGACCGACATATATCAATATGGAGACGGCACCGTCTATCCCGACTATGTCTGGAAGGCCAACGTGGAGATTTCCCGCTATTCCAAGGGGAATACGGTGCTTCACTCCTTCTTTGACAGCAAGTACCTCATCCCGGGCATCCGCGTGTCGGCCGCCATCTCCTGGTTCGGCAACAAGACCACCAACTTCTACGGCTTCAACGGCGCCTCTTCGCTCTACATCCCGCAACTGGACAAGATCACGGGGGACGGCCAGGGCATGTATCTGATGCGCCGCGACATCTTCCGCATCCAGACCTGCTTCCAGGGCACTTTCGGCGACAGCAACTGGGGCTGGGCCGCCGGCCTGACCTATTGGAACATCAAGACCGGCCATGCCGTCAACAAGGGGCTCAGCGGCGGTGCCAGCGACGTCTCGCTGTATGACATCTACGTGCGCAACGGCGTCATCCCCGAGGCCGAGGCGAAGGGCGGCCAGCATCTCGAGCTCAAGGCCGGCGTCGTCTATGACACCCGCGACCACGAGAACAACCCGACCCGGGGCACCAACCTCGAGGCCTACGTGTTCGGCTCGCCGGACATCATCTCCAAGCACAATAACAGCTACCTCAAGCTGGCGGTGCATTTCAAGCAGTTCTTCCCGCTGGCCGACCGCCTGGTGTTCGGCGGCCACCTGGCCTTCCAGGGCCTCGTCGCCGGCAACGCGCCGTTCTATATGCTGCAGACCATCCAGTCCATCAACATGAAGCAGATCAACACCGAAGGCCTCGGTTCTACCTGCACCCTCCGCGGTACCATCACCAACCGTCTGCAGGGCAACAGCTACGCCTGGATGAACACCGAACTCCGCTGGACCTTCGTCAAGTTCCGCTGGATCAACCAGAACTGGGCTCTCGCCCTGAATCCGTTCTTCGACATGGGTATGATCGTGAGCCCTTACCGCGCCGCCCAGCTGGAGGGCCTCGCCAAGGATGTCCTCACCCCGGTCGCTTCCGTGGACGGCAAGGTGTACACCGTCTCCGACTTCTACACCAAGCAGGCGGAGAAGCTCCACATGAGCGCGGGTGCCGGTCTGCACGTGATCATGAACCAGAACTTCAATATCAACTTCGAGTTCGGCAAGTGCTTCGATCCCAACGACGGCACCGGCCTCGGCATCAACATCGGCCTGAACTACATCTTCTAGCCGCTCGGACCCGGTAAAACGGCAACCGTCCCCCGGAAGCAGAAAAGAACCCTGTCGGGAAATGCTTCCGGGGGACGGTTCCGTTTAAGCCGGAATGAAAGACAGCTGGTCGGATTGACCAGCTGTCTTCGTTGAGAGTAGAAGATTCGAACTTCTACTGCAAGTGCCAAAAACTTGAGTGCTACCATTACACCAACTCTCAATTCCGGGTGCAAAGATAGCAATTTATCTTTTGCTTTTGAAATAATCCTTTACAAGGGCGGCGCATTCGTCAGCGAGGACGCCGGAGACCGTCTCGGTGCGCGGATGCAGCAGGGAGGGGGAGAAGAGGGAGTAGCCGCGGCGCGGGTCGGGCGCACCGTACACCAGTCGCCCGAGCTGGGCCCAGCACAAGGCCGCGGCGCACATCGGGCAGGGCTCCACCGTCACGTAGAGGGTGCAGGCGTCCAGGTATTTCCCGCCCAGGGCTTCCGTGGCGGCCGTCAGCGCGATCATCTCGGCGTGCGCGGTGGGATCGTGCAGGCGCTCGGTCATATTGTGCCCGCGCGCGATGATACGGCCGCGGCATACGACCACGGCGCCGATGGGCACCTCGTCCTCCGCGCCGGCCGCACGGGCCTCGCGCAGCGCCTCCTGCATATACCTTCCGTCGTCTTCCATCTTATTCCAGGGCCTTCAGGACGTCGTTCCAGACCGTCAGGCGGTCCGTTTCGTTGAGGATCTCGTGGCGCATGGCGGGGTAGAGCTTCACGTCCACGCGGCGGTAGCCGACGTTGCGCATCAGCTGCGCCGCCTGCTCCAGCGCCTGGTCGGAAACACGGCAGGGGTCCTCGGCGCCGGAGATGAAATGCACCGGCAGCTCCGGGCGCGCCATCTTCCAGCCCTTCGGGTCGTAGCAGTCCTGCATCAGGCCGAGCAGGCCGTAGAAGCCGTTCGCGGTGAAGCGGTAGGCACAGAGCGGATCGGCGTGGTAAGCCTTCAGGGTGTCCGGGTCCGAGCAGACCCAGGCGGCGGGCCAGCCTTCCTCCTTAAAGGGTTTGTTGTAGGCGCCGACGGACATCTGCTGCATGAGCTTGGGCCGGTAGTGCCAGCCCCGGATCCGTCCGAACAGGCCGGCGAGGGTCTTGCCTACGCCCTTGGCAGGGTTGTCGGAGGGGCAGCCGCACACGAACAGGCGGTCGATGCGGTCGTCGTATCGCTTGGCGAACGAGCGCACCGCGAGCGAGCCCATGCTGTGCCCGAACAGGGTGTAGTCCAGGCCCGGCCACTGCTCCCGGGCCCAGTCGCAGACCACGCGGATGTCCTCCACGAGGGCCTGCCAGCCGCCGTCGTAGAAGTAGCCGAGGTCGTCGGCCGACTTCACGGACGCGCCGTGCCCCCGATGGTCGTGGATCACGCAGACGAAGCCGTTCTCCGTCAGGAACTCCATGAAGGGAATGTAGCGCTCCTTGTGCTCGCACATCCCGTGCACGAGCTGCACCACGCCGCGGGGCGTCCCTTCGGGGACGCTGACAAGCATCGAGAGCGACAGGCCGTCGGCCGATGCGGGAAGGGTCATCTCTTTCATCATAATGCGAAGATACGCTTTTTGCGGCAACAAAAAAAGGGAGGCTGCCTTCACAGGGAGCCTCCCACCCACTAATCAAATATATTCGTAAGTAGAACGAATATGCTTTTTGCTACTCTGCTTCTTCAGCAGTGTTCAGGGATTCCCAACCGAGAACGTCCTTGAACTTGTTGTTGGCCTTCCTGGCGCGCGGGAACGGGAAGTACTTGTACTTGTCCTCGAACTTGTTGAAGTTGACTGCGGAGTAGGTCGTGTAGAGCTTGTGCTCCTTGCCGAAGCCCGGCATGTCTTTCATGACGAACTCGTCGAACACGGTGGGGACCTTCTCGTGGATGCCCTCGTAGTAGCTGGCCATCTTGATCTTGCCTGCGTTGTCCCAGCGGACAAGGTCAGGGAAGCGGCAGCCTTCCCACCAGAGCTCGAACTCCTTCTCATCCATCAGGTTCTGGAAAGTAAGCTCGGTCTGCGGGACACCGGCGCGCTCCTGAATCATGTTGAGGTACTTCTTGCCGGTAGCGGCGTCGCCGGTCTCGAGGCAAGCCTCGGCGGCGAGCAGGAGAGCCTCAGCATAACGGGCCACGTTGAAGTTGGCCTCGTTGGAAGCACCACCCATCACGGCGTTGATGTTGTCGCCGGGATACTCCTTGCCACCCGTAAGGATGCGGGACGGCTTGGCGTAGGACATGCGCTTCCACTCGAAGTACGGGCCGTGGCTGTAGATACCGTCAGTCAGTCCGATACCGCGTTTGGGATCGGCCTTCTTCTCGGCGAGCGGGGCGTCGTTCTTGTCGGAGTTCCACTCCATTTCGTACAGCCACTCGTCCTCGGTAAGGAAGCTGGCCAGACGACGAGGGGAATTGCCGTCGTGCTCGAGGAACTTCTTGGCGAAGTTCTCCTGGATGGCACCGCCGTTCCAACCTGCGCACGGGGTGCACGGAGGCACGGAAGCCAGGTGGTCGGTACGCCAGCAGAGCACGTCCGCGACCATCCAGCGGCTGCGGTTCACGTTGTCCCAGAAGCCGAGGTTGGAGTCGTAGATGTAGTTCGGCTCGAAGATCTTCTCGCAGTTGCCGTCGCCCGGCTTGTGGAAGTTGGTCCAGAATTCCTCGCCGGGAACCAGGGCGTACTTGCCGGAGTTGATCAGGTCGGTGAGGTACTTCTTAGCCGTGGCCGGGTCGTTGTTGAACATTGCGGCCTTGCCGGCGACGAACTGGGCGAAGCCCTTGCTCATACGGGCGGTGGCGTCTTTGTCGTTCACGCTGGTACGCTCGGGCAGGGAACCGGAAGAGATGGCCTTCTCGCACTCGGCGACGACCCACTGGAGGATCTGGGACTGGCTTTCGGCCTGGACGGGAAGCTCATCGGGCTCGAGAAGACGGTCGATGATGGCGGGACGGTTCCACATGATGGCCATCATCATGTGTATGTAGGCGCGCATCACGCGGGCCTCGGCCACGCACTGCTTGGTGTAGGCGCTTTCGAACTTAGGAGCCTCCTCGTTGCGGTTCTCGGCGGTGAAGTTGGAGATTACGAGGTTGCTGTGGTAGATCGCGGACACATAGCGGTCGTAGCAGGTCTGCAGGATGCCGTTCGTTTCGTTGTAGTTGAATTCGCAGAAAACGCGGAAGTCTTTGTGGTCGTCGATGTTGCCACCGGCCGCCAGGATATCGTCGGCGGAGTAGTTGAGCATCATCAGCTCGGGGTTGTTGATACCGTTGGCGGAGGCCACGCTCAGGAAGCTCGCATACATGTCGGCCAAAGCGGCCTCGGCGTCAGCATCGGAGGCATAGAATGTGTCCGTGCTCACGACACCCTTCTGGGGGATATCAAGCAGCGACTCGCAGGAAACTGCGACAAGAGAAAGCCCTAACAGTATGGGGATAAAATACTTTTTCATTGTGCAAAAAGATTAGAACGTGAGGTTGACACCAAGGAGCAGCTTCTGCATCGTAGGATAGGAACCGAAATCGAGGCCGGCGCCGGTGGAGTTGTTCATGGAAGCCGTCTCCGGATCGAGTCCCGGATACTTGGAGAAGGTGATGAAGTCGTCAAGCGACACAAAGAAGCGGAGGTTGCTGATGGCAGCCTTCCTCGTGATGTTGGCAGGCAGGGTGTAGCCGAGCTGCAGCTGCTTGATACGGAAGTAGTCTCCCTTGAACACGTTGGCGGTCGAAGACCAGAAGATGTAGTCGCCGGCGACCGTGGAGGGATCGGGATAGGAGCCGTTCTTGTAAGCGTCCATATAGTACTTCAGCTCGTTCTTGAAGCCGGTACGGTGCAGGACAGGCATCAAGACGTTGCCGGAAACGCCGGAACCGTAGATGGCGAGGTCGATGCCCTTCCATTCCATATTGATGCTGAGACCGTAGGTGAACTTCGGCGTGGTCTGGCCGACATAGGTCAAGTCACCGGAGTTGATGTCGCCGGATCCGTCCACGTCCTTGATCTTCGGGCTGCCGTCTGCGGCGACGCCTTCATAGATGTAACCGTTCATGTACCAGATCGGGTAGCCCACGTCGAAGACGCTCTCGACCTGATAGTTGCTGGAACTGGCGTCGGAGCGGCGCTGCGGCGTGGCACCTTCAGCCAGGGAGACAACCTCGTTGTGCAGGGGGTTGAAGTTGCCGCTGATGCTGTAGTTGAAGTCGCCGATGCGGTCTCTCCAGCCGAGTTCGAACTCCCAGCCGCGGTTGAGGACGTTACCGCCGTTGGTGGTCACGGAAGTGAAACCGAGCTCGGACGGGATGGAAACGCTGAAGAGGAGGTCTTTCGTCTGCTTGTTGAAGTAGTCGACGCCGAGGGTCAGGCGGTTGCTGAACATACGGGCGTCCAGACCGAAGTCGAGCTGCTCGGAGGTCTCCCAGCGGAGGTTCGGGTTGGGAAGTTTGCTCGGGGCGGAACCGAAGGTGGAACCGGTCTCCTCCACGTGGTACTGATAGGAGCTGCCGCCCTTGTTGATGGTGGCGTTGTAAGGATAGCCGCTCAACACGCTGATGTTACCGTTGCGGCCCCAGGAGGCGCGGAGTTTCAGGAAGCTGAAGGTACGGCTGTCAAGGTTGTCCTTGAAGAAGCGCTCGTTGCTGATGGTCCAGCCGGCGGAGAAGGAGGGGAAGTAACCCCAGCGGTTGCTCTTCGGCAGCTTGGAGGAGTCGAACGCGTCGGCACGGAAGTTGGCCTGGAGGCTGTAGCGGTTGTCGTAGTTCCAGATCAGACGGCCGAAGTAGGCGAGGGAAGCGCTCTTGCCCGGGGCGTTGCCGACGGTCTTCGGGGCATCGTCCAGCAGGTAGTTGATGTAGCGGAAGTTCTCCTCATAGGACTTGAGGATGTCTTCGCCGCTGGAACTCACGGACACGTTGTCGTTGTTGTTCTCGCGGTAGGACATACCGGCCATCACCGTGAAGTTGTTCTTGCCGATGTTGAAGATGTAGTTGGCGAAGTTCTCCCACTGATAGTAGAAGCTGGTGTTCGCGTTCGCGGAGATGGAGTAGGTCTTCTGGGAACCGCGGTCGCCGATCCAGTACGGGGAGCTGTAGCTGTGGCTGGTGCTCTGGGCGATACGGTAGCCGAAGCGGGACGTGATGGTCAGGCCCTTGATCGGCGTGAGGTTGGCGAAGAAGGTGCCGTTGATGTTGAAGCCGCCGTTGGTGCCGTCGGAGGCGTCGCGCTTTGCGAGGGCGCTACCTTCCATATCAGAGTACTTGGTGTTGGCATACCAGCCGTTCTCGTCGCGGAAGAGGCGGTAGTTGATGTCAGACGTGCCGGCCTGGAGGGCGTCGTAGACGGTCTTGAAGGACAGGGACATCTGGCTGGGATCGGTCCAGTAGACAGGGGTCATCGGGTCCATCACGAGCATCTGCTCGAAGGAGGAACCGTAGCCGCGCTGGGAAACGCTCTGGGTGCCCCACTTTTCGATGGAGGAGTTCACACCGACCTGCAACCACTTTAAGAGCTGGTAGTCGGCGTTGACCTGGGCGGTGAGACGCCTGTACACGTCCTTCTTGCCCTTGACGATACCGTCGTCGTAGACGTAGTTGAGGGAGGTGAAGAAGTGGCCGTTCCTGTTACCGCCGGAGAAACTGACGCCGTGCTGCTGGCTCCAGGTAGGCTCGGTGAAGGCGGAGATCCAGTCGGTGTCGATGACGCCGTTGGGATACATCGGGTGCGAGAAGTCGTTGGCTTCTAGCTGCTGGTTGACCCACTCAGTGCCATACTTGTAACCGAGGTACTCGGTCAGTTCCGCACGGTTCATCATCGGGCGGCGGTTGAAGGTCTGGAGGGTAGCCTTGCCCGTGTAGGTCACGGTGGCCTTGCCCTCAGCACCGCTCTTGGTGGTCACGAGCACGACACCGTTGCCGGCCTGCGCACCGTAAATGGCGGCGGAGGCGGCGTCCTTCAGAATTTCGATGGATTCGATCAGGGAAGGATCGAGGTACTGGATTCCGTCAACCTGCAGACCGTCCACGATGTAGAGCGGGGAGAGGCTGCCGCCGTTGGAGGAATAACCACGCACGCGGATATGGGCGCCTTCGCCCGGAGCACCGTTGGTGAGAACGTGGACGCCGGCGGCCTTGCCCTGGAGGGCGGCGGCGGCATCGGTGGTGGAACGGTTCTTCAGGTCGTCTTCACGCACGGAGGCGACAGCACCGGTGAGGTCGCTCTTCTTCTGCACACCGTAACCGATAACCACGGTCTCTTCCAGCATCTCGGCATCCTCTTCGAGGACGATGTTGAAATTGCTCTGGTTGCCGATGGCGAAAGTCTGGCTCTTGTAGCCGATGCTCTCGACGGCGATGTTGGCTCCGGCAGGGACGCTCAGGGTAAAGTTACCGTCGAGGTCCGTGGCTGCGCCGATGCGGGAATTGCCGACCACCGTGACGGCGGCGCCGATGACCGGCTCACCGCCGGTGTCAACGACCTTGCCGCTGATGGTTCGGTTCTGAGCGGACACCGGGAGGGATCCCAGTGAAGCGAGGAGTATCATCATGATACCCGACACTTTGATCAGATGTTTGAACATGTACGTTTTGTTTAAGGATTAATATAGGATTGGTATTGAGTTGCGTTACGTTACATGCCGGTTTGACCGTATCGGTGGCAAAAATAAATGTTTCACGCGCGAGAGCCGTTAAATTTTAGATAAAAGTGTTTTGAAATGAGATTAACGAGATAAATATATGAATAAGTGAGTAAAAATTGAAAGGAAATGGAAGAAAATTAAAAGAGCCCCCTTCCGGAGGCTCTTCCTTGAATGATTTACCGTCTATGGCTTATTCCCAGCCGGGATTCTGCTTCAGGCCTTCGCCGGTTTCCTCGTTCCAGGGATTGATGCTGATCACGTCGAACGGGAACGGAAGGACCTCGTGCTTGCCGGTCTTGTAACCGCCGCCTTTGGCCGCCCAGCCGTCATCGTGGAAGTAGATGTGGGCCTTGTGCGGCTTGCCGGAGGTCTTCTTGCCTTTGGATTCGTGCACGTAGAACTCGTCGTGGAGGTACGGCGTCTCGTCGCGGCTCTTGAATGCCAGTACGGTGGGGGCGTCTCCCCAGCGGACCAGATCCCAGAAGCGGGTGCCTTCCCAAGCCAGCTCGAACCACTTCTCCTGCTTGACGTTGTCCATCGTGAGGGCGTCGTAGGTCGGGGCGCCGGCGCGTTCGGCGACCATGTTCAGATATTTCAGGCCGTCGTTGTCATTCGTCATGGCGCAGGCCTCGGCGTAGAGGAGGAGCACCTCGGCGTAGCGCATGATGATGCGGTTCTCCTGCGTGACGGTGGCGTTGTTCGGGATCAGGTCGGACTTCCAGGGCAGGAGTTTCATGAAGTAATAGCCGTAGTTGGCGTAAGTCTCATCGTACTTCTCGCAGTTCAGGCCGCGGCGGTAGTCCATGAGTTTCTCTTCCGTGGTCATGTCGGCATCGGCCTTGAAGGACACCTTGACCTTGTTGCCTTCGCTGTCGGGCACCTTTTCCTCGGAGGCTTCCAGCGGATAGGGGTAGTCGGTCAGGAACTCCTCGTAAGAGACGAACCAGGCCTTGCGGCGGGCCGAGTTGGGTTCGTGGGCCATGATGGCATCCATGAACGGCTTGGTGGGGGAGACGTTGTTGCCCCAGCCGTCGCCTGCCTGGATGAGCACCGAAGGATACTTCTTGATGTTGCGGAGGAACAGGGCCTGGTTGCGCTGGAAATGGTATTTCCAGTCGCCCATGCTGATGCCTTCGTTGTACATATAGTTCATCTCGAGGATCTTCTCCTCATTGCCGTCGCCGACCATGTGGAAGAGGTTCCACAGGTCCTCGGTGGGAACCAGGGCGTAATTGCCCGAATCGATCACCTTCTTGAGGCTTTCCTTGGCACCGTTCCAATCCTTGTTGAAGACCTGGGCCTTGCCCAGGAAGGCGTAACCGACACCCGTCGTGACCTTGTATGCGCCCGACTTGTCGTTCTTGCCCTGGCGGGGTTGCAGGTCGGGGATGGCGGCCTTGAACTCGGCGATGCACCAGTCCATCAGGACCTGATGGTCGCAGTTGGTCGGACGGGCGTCACCGGCGAGCACGTGCTCCACCAGCGGCGGATTTCCCCAGAAGGTGGCCAGGGTGAAGTGCGCCCAGGCGCGGACCACGCGGGCCTCGGCCACGCATCTTTTCTTGACGGGGGTGTCACAGAGTTCGCCGTTCTCGCCGTAGAAGTTGTCCAGAACCAGGTTGCATTTATAAATAAGGGAATACAGGCCCTTGTAGACAACCCGGATGTGGGGGATGGTGCTGTCGTAGGTGTTGCGGAACTCGTTCATGTCCTGGGCACCGGAGGAGCTGCCGTCTTTCTTGCCGCCGCCCCAATAGAGTTCGTCGCCCATTGCGTTCACGACCACGTTCCAGGCCGGATTGTTGCTGCCCTGCGCGTTGATCAGGTTGATGAACTGGGCATAGACCGTCGTAAGGGCGGATTCGGCATCTTCGTCGGTCTGGTAGAAGTCCTCGTAGGCGATGACGCCTTTCTGCGGGATGTCCAGCAGTTTCTGGTTGCACGAGGTGGTCGAGAAGACCGCCAGCGCAACAGATAATCCCAAAATGATATACTTTTTCATATTGCAGTCAGATTAGAAGGAGATATTGATACCGAACAAAAGCTTCTTCGCATTCGGATAGGAACCCTTGTCCAGACCCATACCGGAAGTCGATCCGGTGGAAGCGGTCTCCGGGTCGAATCCCGGATACTTCGTGAAGACGAACCAGTCGTCCATCGAGGCGTAAACGCGGAGGTTGTCGATGAAGATCTGCCTGAGCCACTTCTTCGGCAGGGTGTAGCCGAGCTGGATCTGCTTGATCTTGAAGAAGTCACCCCGGAAAACGACGGCGGAAGAGCTCCAGAATTCCTTGCTGTTCCACATGTTCTCGATCTTGGGGATGGACTTGCCGGACTCCTCGTAGAAGTAGGTGAGGGCGTTGATGTTCATGTGGTCCACGCGGTACACGCAAGGCATCAACTGATGCCCGGCGGCGCCGGTGCCGAACAGGGTGAAGTCGAGGCCCTTCCAGTCCATGTGCAGGGTGAGACCGAACGATACAGGAGGGAGTGCGCTTCCCATATAGCCCATATCGGCGTCCACCGGGGACTGGGTGAGCGAGCCGTCCGCGGCATAGTAGTTCGCCTTGCCGTCTTCGCCGATGCCCGCATACTTGTAACCGCGGAAGTACCACACCGGGTAGCCTTCCTCGAACCAGGTGGAGAATTTCATGTTGCCGAAGCTGGACCCTTTCTGGTGCCCCACGGAGGGCTCCAGATAAGTCACCCGGTTCTTCAGGGTGGACAGGTTGCCGTTGATGCTGTAGTGGAAGTCGCCGATGGTGTCCTGCCAGCCGAGTTCGAACTCCCAGCCGGTGTTGTTCACGGAGCCGGCGTTCACGGTAACGGAGGAGATACCCACCTCAGCCACGGGCGAGATGCTCACGAGCAGGCCCTCGGTGTTCTTGTTGAACCAGTCCATGCCGAAGGTCAGGCGGTTGTTGAAGAAACGGGCGTCAAGACCGAAGTCCGTCTGCACGGAGGTCTCCCAGGTCAGGTTCGGGTTGGAAAGGCCGTCCGGCTGGGAACCCAGGGTGAGGGTTTCGTCCGTACCGAACTGATAGCTCTTGCTGTTGTAAGAGATGGAGGTGGAGTACGGATAGCCGCTCAAGACGGCGATGTTACCGTTGATACCCCAGGATCCGCGGAACTTCAGGAAGCTGACGATGCTGCGGTCGATGTTGTCCTTGAAGAAAGGTTCGTTGCTGACGGTCCAGCCGGCGGACACGGAGGGGAAGTAGCCCCAGCGGTTCTTCGGGGAGAGTTTGGAGGAGTCGAACGCGTCCGCGCGGAAGTTCGTCTGGATGCTGTAACGGTTGTCGTAGCTGTAGGTCAGACGGCCGAAGTAGGAGAGCTGCGCGCTCTGGCTCGGCGTGCCGCCGCTGATGCCCTTGGTGCCGGAGCCATTGTCCTGGCTGAGGTAGCGGAAGTTCTCGGCGTAGCCCTTGAGGGGATCCTCTCCGGTCAGGCTGGCGCCAACGCCACGGCTGTCGGAATAGGTGTAGGACATACCGACCATCGCGCCGAGGTCGTGCTTGCCGCCGAGGGTGACATTATAGTTCGCGAAGTTCTCCCACTGGTAGTAGTAGCTCTGCGAAGTGGATGCGCTGATGTTGTACGTCGTCGCGTAGTTCTTCGCGTTCGCGTGGTAGGGCTCCGAGAAATCGCTCGAATAGCTTTGTTTGATGCGGTAGCCCAGGCGGGAGGTGATCACCAGGCCCTTCAAAGGGGTGAGGTTGGCGAACACGGTACCGCGGACCTGCCATCCCTCTTCCTTCTTCTGGTTGCGGTCACGGTAGATGAGCGGGTTGACGCCGTCGCCTTCCAGGATCTTGGACACGGCATAGTACCAACCGGGGTTCTCCTCTGGTCCGTAAACCTTGACACCCTTGGCCAGGGCGTCCTTCATACCGAGGGGAAGTTCGTCGTAGGACTTGAAGTACACCGGGGTGAGCGGGTCGATGATCAGGGTGCCGAGGAGGCCGGCGCTGCTGCCGGCGTACTCGGAGTGCTCACCGATCTTCTGCTGTTTGCGGCGCTCGATGGAGGTGTTGGTGCCGACGGTAAACCAGGACTTGATCTTGTAGTCGGCGTTGATCTGGGCGGTGAAACGGCTGTAGGTATCCGTGTTTCCGCGCGCCATGCCGTCTTCGTCCAGGTAGTTGAGAGAGACGAAGTAGGAGCCGCGGTCGTTGCCGCCCTGAGCGCCGAAAGTGTGGCTGTGCGTCACGCCGGTCCCGTAGAGGACGTCGGCCCAGTTGGTGTCGGTCACGCCGTCCCATACGCCGGTCTTGATGATCTCGTCGACGGAAGGGAGCTGGCCGGCCTGCTGCTGCCAGTCGATATACTGCTTGGCGTTCATCACCTGGGCGTGGTGGCCCAGCTGGCTCAGGGTAAGCTTGTAGTTGTAGAAGATGTTGCCGTCCCGATCCTTGGATTTGGCGCCGCTCTTGGTGGTGATGAGCACGACGCCGTTACCGGCCTGCGCACCGTAGATGGCGGCGGAAGCGGCATCCTTCAGGACTTCCATCGATTCGATCATGGAAGGATCGAGATAGTTGATGTTGTCCACCTTCAGGCCGTCCACGATGAGGAGCGGGCCGAGGCCGGAGCCGGAGTTGGAGGAAATACCGCGGACGCGGATGGATGCACCCTCGCCCGGAGCACCGGAATCGTTGAAGATCTGGACGCCGGCGGCCTTGCCCTGAAGGGCGGCTGCCGCGTCGGAAGTGGACCGGTTCTGGAGTTCGGCCTCGCGGACGGAAGCCACGGAGCCGGTGAGGTCGCTCT
Organism: uncultured Bacteroidales bacterium; assembly: GCA_947167015.1. GTDB lineage: Bacteria > Bacteroidota > Bacteroidia > Bacteroidales > UBA932 > Cryptobacteroides. Next base: position 13,859 of record CAMVGM010000007.1, on the reverse strand, counting down.
TCTTCTGCACGCCGTAACCGATGACCACGGTCTCTTCCAGCATCTCGGTGTCCTCCTCGAGGACGATGTTGAAGTTGGTCTGGTTGCCGACGGCGAAGGTCTGGCCCCGGTAGCCGATGCTCTCGACGGAGATGTTGGCTCCGGCCGGGACGCTCAGCGAGAAGGCGCCGTTCAGATCGGTCGCTGCACCGATACGGGAATTGCCGACCACCGTGACGGCGGCGCCGATGACCGGCTGGCCGGACGTATCGACGATCTTGCCGCTGATGGTGCGGTTCTGGGCAAGAGCCGGAAGGGATCCTGCCAAAGTGAAAAGGATCATGAGGATCCCAGACACTTTCATCAGATTTTTAAGCATAATGCAGATTGGTTGATTAGAATGGTTGTTGAATTGGTATGATTTGTATAAATATAATAAAATAACTAGTGGCCCTTTTTAATTATTACAAATATAATCCGTGCAGTTTTTCTCTCCTTTTAGAAAAAGGGCAAATTCTTTTATAATTGATTCCCGACAGTGATTTATGAGGAAAAAAGAAAGTCGGACCAGGCTGGGTAATAGAACAAATGAGTTATATTTACAAACATACGAGTAGAAAATATGTATAAGTGCAGGTTATTGAAGTGAATGCATTATGTGATGGGTGGAAACATGCCTGATAGGGTTGAAACTTTCGCAAAAAAGTTTCATATTTGCGGCATGAAACTTTTTCTCATCGACGGTCACGCGCTCGTCTTCAAGATGTACTATGCCTTCCTGGGGCGGCCCATGGTCAACTCCAAGGGCGTGGACACCTCCATCCTCTTCGGTTTCACCAAGTATCTCCTCGAACTCATCGACCGCGAACATCCCACGCACATCGCGGTGAGTTTCGACCCGCCCGGGGGCACCTTCCGCAACGAGCTCTATCCGGAGTATAAGGCGAACCGCGGCGAGACGCCCGCCCTCGTGGTCGAGGCACTGGAGCCGCTGACCCGGATCGTGGAGGCACTGGACATCCCGGTGCTGATGCTGAAGGGTTTCGAGGCGGACGACGTGATCGGCTCGGCGGCCCGCCGTTTTGAAGCAGAGGGCTTCGAGGTCTTCATGGTCACGCCCGACAAGGATTACGGGCAGCTCGTGACCCCGCGCACCTGGCAGCTCAAGCCGGGCAAGGGCGGGGGAGAGAACGAACTGCTGGGCGTGGCGGAGGTCTGTGACAAGTGGAAGATCGCCTCGCCCGCGCAGGTCATCGACATCCTCGCGATCTGCGGGGACGCTTCGGACAACGTGCCCGGCGTGCAGGGGGTGGGGCCGGTCGGCGCCGCGAAACTGCTGGGCAAGTTCGGTTCGGTGGAGGGCATCTATGCGCATTTGGACGAGCTGACGGCGCGCCAGCAGGAGCAGTTCCGCGCGGCGGAGGGCCATATCGCCCTGTCGAAGCGGCTGGTGACGATCAAGACGGACATCCCGCTGGACGTGACGGCGGAGCAGCTCGTTTACGATACCGCCGAGACGCCCGGCATCCTGGCGCTGCTCGACCTTTACGAGATGCCGTCGCTGAAACGCCTCCTCCATAAAGTCGCCGTTCCCGCCGGCGCGGCGATGACGGCAGCGGCAACTGCCTCCGAAAACCGTAGCCACCCTCGGCTCCGTAAGAGGGAGGGGCCCGCCGACGAAGTCGGTGGGAGGGGTCCGGCGCAGCCGGACGTTTTCGGAGGCAGTTCGCCGCTGCCGCAGCAAGCGCTGGCAGTAAATGAGATAAAAGGGGAGAGGATCGCGCTGAACCTGCAGGGGGAGCGGTTGTTCGTGGCGTCGGAGGCGGGCGTGGCGGAAGGGGCGCCGGAGGCGTTCCGCGCGCTGCTGGAAGACCCCGCCGTCGCCAAGGCGGGCACCGGCCTCAAGGAGCAGGTCAAGGCGCTTGGCGCGCGCGGCATCACCCTCGCCGGCCGGCTCGAAGACATCGAACTGATGCACTACCTCCTCGGCCCCGAACGCAGCCACAAGCTGGACGTCCTCGCCCGCAGCTACCTGGGCGTCGAACTGGAAGCGGCCGCACAGGCGGAAAGCGGCTCCCTCTTCGACGAAGTCCCCGAAAGCGCCGGCCGCGACTTCCCGCTGGAGACGGCCGCCATCCTGCGGCTGTCCGCCATCCTGCAGCGCGAGATGGCCGCCACGGAAGGCATGACGCGTCTGTACGACGAAATCGAAGAACCGCTCATCCGCGTCCTCGCGTCCATGGAAGCCGTGGGCGTGAAAGTGGACCTGGACTCGTTGCGCGACTTCGCCGACGGGCTGCGCCGCAAGATGGCCGTCCGCGAAGAAGAGGTCCGCCGCCTGGCCGGCGACCCCTCGCTGAACATCCTGTCCCCCAAGCAGATAGGCGCCGTCATCTTCGAGAAACTCGCCCTGGACCCGAAGGCGAAGAAACCCAAGTCCGGCAACTGGCCCACCGACGAGCAGACCCTCGTGCACCTCGCCGACCGCAGCCCCATCATCGACGCCATCCTGGACTACCGCGGCCTGCGCAAACTCCTGTCCACCTACATCGAACCCTTCGCGGGCTACATCTCTCCGGCGGACGGCCGCGTCCATACGACCTTCAACCAGGCACTGACCGCCACCGGCCGCCTGTCCTCCTCCAACCCCAACCTGCAGAACATCCCGATCCGCACCGAAGAGGGCCGGGAGATCCGCAAGGCCTTCGTGCCGGGCGAGCCGGGCTGGGTGATGATGTCGGCGGACTACTCGCAGATCGAACTGCGTCTGATGGCCCACCTCAGCGGCGACGCCCACCTCGTGGACGCCTTCCGGCACGGGCTGGACGTCCACGCCGCGACGGCCGCCAAGATCTACCGCATTCCGATCGGGGAAGTGACCGCCGACCAGCGCCGCATCGCCAAAACGGCCAATTTCGGCATCATGTACGGCATCTCCTCCTTCGGCCTGAGCGAACGCCTGCGCTGCCCGCGCTCCGAAGCGAAGCAGATCATCGACGACTACTTCGCCTCCTTCCCGGCCATCCGCGGCTTCATCGACGCCACCGTCGCGCAGGCGCGCGAACGCGGTTATGTGGAGACGCTCTTCGGCCGGCGCCGCTACATCCCCGACATCTCCTCCGGCAACGCCACCGTGCGCGCCCTGGCGGAACGCAACGCCGTCAACGCCCCCATCCAGGGGACGGCCGCCGACATCATCAAACTGGCGATGACCGCCGTGGACCGGCGCCTCCGCGAAGGTGGCTACCGCGCCCGGATGGTCCTCCAGATCCACGATGAACTCCTGCTCGAAGTCCCGCGGGAAGAGATCGCGCCGGTGCGCGAACTGCTGGTCCGCGAGATGGAAAACGTCATTACCCTGTCCGTACCCCTGACCGTAGAGTGCAAAGATGGAAACACCTGGCTTGAAGCCCATTGACGAACTGGTCCGCCGCGCGATCATCGGCGACGGCACCGCTTTCACGGCGCTGTGGGACACGCATATCGGTTCCCTGCGCAGCTACCTCAAGAGCAAGATGAAGAACCTGGACGATTTCTACATCGACGACATCTGCTCGCGCAGTTTCGAGAAGGCCTTCCGGCAGATCGGCTCCTTCGACCCGTCCCGGAGCCAGTTCTCCACCTGGCTCCACCGCATCGCCCACAACACGGCCCTGGATACCATCGACGCCGAGACGCGGGCGAAGAGCCGCCTGGTCTCGCTGGACAAGGACAGCGCCGTGACGGGGCAGATGATCGACCACATCGGCGACGAGGCCGACACCCCGCTGGAGCAGATCGTCAAGGAAGAGGACGAGCAGACGCTGGAGAAATGCATCGAAGGGCTGCCGGAACTGTACCGGACCATCGCCCGGATGCGCCTGCTGGACGGCCTGCAGTACAAGGAGATCGCCGAAGAAACGGGCATCGAGCTCAACACGGTCCGCACCCGCATCCGCCGGGCGAAGGTGCTGATCGACAAGATCCAGTCCGGAGAAGACTAATCCGCCCGGCGCCCTTCCGCGGCACAGTCGGGGCAGAGTCCGTGCGCGACGTAGTTGACGTCTTCCACGCGGAATCCCGCCGGGTACGTCACGGCCGGCACGGGCAGTTCCTCGAAACAGAAAGTGCGTCCGCAGGCCTTGCAGTGGAAATGGACGTGGCGGTCGTCGTCGTCCGCTTCCTCGGGGCAGTGGCAGACCTCGTAGCGCTGCTGTCCGCTGCCGTCTTCGATACAATGCAGCAGGTGGCGTTCCCGGAACGCGGCGAGCGCCCGGGAGACCGTGGACTTGTCCACCGACTCCAGGGCCGTCTCGATCTCGGTCATCGAAAGCGGGCGCCCTTCGGCGAGGAGGGTGCGCAGCACCAGGATGCGGCCGGCGGTGGGCCGTATGCCGTGCTCCTGCATAAGCAGGACGGGGTCTGCGGGAAGATTCATACTGCAAAAATAGATAAAAAAGCCAGCTTTTCCGGGGGTATTGCTTTTTCTTTTCGTTTTTGACGATTATTATGCCTATCCTTGCCCCGCTATGAAAATCAAAGACCTGAACGCGGACGAGCGACCGCGCGAAAAAATGCTCTCCCGCGGCCCCGGCGCCCTCAGCGACGGCGAATTGCTGGCGGTGCTGCTGCGGAGCGGGACCCGGGAAGGGAGCGCGCTCGACCTGGCCCGGCAGCTGCTCGACCTGGCCGGCGGCCGGCTGGGCGCCCTGTTCAACCTGCCCTGCGAAAAGATGTACACCCTGCCGGGCGTCGGCCCGGGGAAGGCTGCCTGCGTAATCGCCGCCTTCGAACTGGGACGGCGTTTCCTGCAGGAGGAAAGTTCCGTCGTCAAGACCCCGCTGGTTACGGCGCGGGGTGTCTGGGAACTGATGATTCCCCGGCTCAAGGGGCTCCAGCACGAGGAATGCTGGGTGCTCCTGCTGAACGATCATAACTATCTGCTGGACAAGATCCTGGCGACATCGGGCGGAGGCCGGAACACCGTCATCGACGTGCGCCAGATCGTCCGGATGGGCTTGGACCGCTACGCCTCCTCCGTCATCCTGGTGCACAACCATCCCAGCGGCAATCCCACGCCCAGCCGGGCCGACATCTCACAGACGGACGCCGTGCGGAAAGCCGTCCGTTCGGTGGGGCTGGAACTGCTGGACCACGTGGTGGTGTGTGACGATTGCTTTTTCTCCTTCTCGGACGACAAGATGTACCGCCCCTAGGCGAGCTTGCAGAGCAAGGTGGCCTGGGTGCAGTCTTCCACGGTAACCTCGACGAAGTCGCCGGCGCGGTGGGCGGTATCGGGCCAGACGCACATCTTGTTCTGGCTGTTGCGGCCGCACAAGCGGTCCGGATCGCGCTTGGATGGGCCTTCGACGAGCACGCAGAAGGTCTTGCCGACGTCGCGCCGGTTGCTCTCGAGCGAGAGCCGGTTCTGCAGGGCGATGATCCCCTCCAGCCGGCGGTTCTTGACCTCCGGGGACACGTCGTCGGGGTATTTCCGGGCGGCGAGGGTGCCCGGACGCTCGGAATACTGGAACATGAAGGCGGCGTCGAAGCCGACCGCCTCGAACAGGGACAGGGTGTCCCGGTGGTCCTCCTCCGTCTCGGAACAGAAGCCCGCGATGACGTCGGTGGTGATGGCGCAGTCGGGCATCAGGCTGCGGATCTTCGCCACGCGCTCCAGGTATCCCGCCCGGGTGTAGCGGCGGCGCATCTTTTCCAGCATGCGGTCGGAGCCGGACTGGACGGGCAGGTGGATGTGGCGGCAGATGTTCGCGTGCGCGGCCATCGTCTCCAGCACGGCGTCCGAGATGTCCTGGGGATTGGAGGTGGAAAAGCGGATGCGCAGGCCCGGGACGGCCTCGGCGACCAGGGCGAGCAGCCGGGCGAAACCGACCTCGCCGTCGCGGTAGGAATCCACGTTCTGGCCCAGCAGGGTCACCTCTTTGTAACCCGCCTGGGCGCATTCGCACGCTTCCCGGACGATGGTGCGCCAGTCCCGGCTGCGTTCCGCCCCGCGGGTATAGGGGACGACGCAGTAGGAGCAGACGTTGTTGCAGCCGCGCATGATGGAGATGAAGGCGGAGACGCCGTTCTTGTCCACGCGCAGCGGGGCGATGTCGCCGTAGGTCTCCTCGCGGGAGAGCAGCACGTCGATCTGCGGGTGTCCGTCCGAGGCGGCACCGAGCAGGATGGGAAGGTTGCGGTAGGCGTCCGGGCCGGCCACGACGTCCACCTTGCCGGATTCCAGGAGCGATTCCTTCAGGCGTTCGGCCATGCAGCCCAGCACGCCCACGAGCACGCCGGGGCGTGCTTTGCGCCAGATGTTGAACTGCTCGATCCGCCCCCGGATGCGCTGCTCGGCGTTGTCGCGCACGGAGCAGGTGTTCACGAGGATTACGTCGGCCTGCGCGATGTCTTCCGTGCGGGAGAAGCCGGCCTTGCCGAGGATGGCGAAGACGACCTCCGTGTCCGCCACGTTCATCTGGCAGCCGTATGTCTCTATATATACCTTTCCCATAAGACTTCGCAAAGATAGAGATTATTTTCTTATCTTTGTAGGATGGAAATGAGCAAGAAACCCGGAATGAGACGCTTGAGCATCCTGCTGCCGCTCCTGCTGGCCCTCGGCCTGGCGGGCTGCGCCCCCAAGGGGCTCCAGGACCTGTCGGTCACTTCGGCGCGCGTCGTATCGATCGTGCCGGAGGGGCTGACCTCGCTCTCCGCGGAACTGGAGGTGGGCGTCCACAACCCGTCCGCGCGGCTCACGCTGACCGACCTGACCGGCCAGGCGAAGTATCGGGGGGAAGCCCTGCTGGACCTCAGCGCAGACGGCGTGGTGATCGAGGCCCGGACGGACAGCCTCTACCGGCTGCCGGTGCGCTGCCGGCTCTCCGGGGACGTCAGCCTGCTGGGGCTGCTGCGCACGTTCGAAGCGCCGCTGAGCAAGGACGAACTGACGCTTTCCGTCAAGGGACGGGCGTCCGTGCGCGGCATTGGCAAGGATATTGAACTGGAGGACATCCCGTTGGGGACGCTCCTCGACGAACTCAGATAAAGATGGACAACAAGACAATCATACGGACCTGTGCGGTCCTGCTCCTGATGCTCTGCGCCCCGGCACTGGGCCTGCGCGCGCAAGTCATCGAAGAGGGGACGGACGAGATCGAACACACCGGCCTGGAGGCCCAGGTGGACTCCACCCTGGTCGGGCGCGACATCTTTTCCGCCCTGCCCGAGCAGGTGGTCGTGCGCCAGACGCCGGCCATCCGCTCCGCGCTGAACAAGCAGGTGAGCGCCAACGCATCCAAGAACTACAACGGTTTCCGCATCCGGCTGTATTTCGCCAGCAGCCGGACCGCCCGCGAGGAATCCGCCGCGGTGATCCGCCGTTTCAATACGATGTATCCCTACATCCAGGCCTACCGGACCTACTCCTCGCCGAACTTCAAGGTGACGGTGGGCAATTTCCGCTCGCGTCTGGACGCCGAGGCCTTCCTGCGTACCATTGTCGGCGATTTCCCGGATGCGTTCATCGTCCGGGAACGATTCAAGTACCCTTCCGTCGGACGTCCCGACACCCGGATGTCCGCCGCCGTTACCGAATAGCGCGATGATCAAGCAAGGCCTCGAACTCAAGCAGCAGCAGAAACTCTCCCCGCTGCAGATCCAGACGATCAAGCTGATCGAACTCCCGATCCAGGAGCTCGAGCAGCGGATCCGTACGGAACTCGAGGAGAATCCGGTGCTGGACGACACCCCCGACCCGGAGAAGGAGGAAGAGGCCCGCGACGTCTCCCTGGACGAGATCACCGACGAGGGGGACATCCCTTCCTACCGCACCCGCGTCAGCAACTGGGGCAAGGATCCCCGGCCGGAGTACAACACCTTCTCGGTGCGCCAGAGCTTCACCCAGTCCCTGATGGACCAGCTGGGCTACCGCGACCTCAGCCCGGAAGAGTACGCCGTCGCCGCCTTCATCATCGGCTCGCTCGATGCGGACGGCTACCTGCGGCGCGACATCGAGTCGCTGGTGGACGACATGGCGTTCCGCGCCGGCATCCGTACCGACGCCGACGAGGTGCTCCGCATGCTCGGGGTGGTCCAGGAACTGGAACCTTCCGGGGTGGGGGCCCGCGACCTGCGCGAATGCCTGCTGCTCCAGCTGCGTTCCGGCAAGCAGACCCGGGACACCGTCAACGCCGAACGCATCTTGGAGGACTTCTTCCCGGAGTTCTCCAACAAGCATTTCCAGAAGATCATGTCCCGCCTGGGCCTGTCGGAGGAAGACCTCAAGGGGGCGATGGCGCGCATCGTGAAACTGAATCCCGCCCCGGGCGGCGAGACGGACTACACCTACACCGACCAGGCGCAGCAGATCATCCCCGACTTCGTCCTGGAGGAGGAGAACGGCGTCCTGCGCTTCTCGATGCCCCGCTTCTCCGTGCCCGAACTCCGCGTCAACAAGAAATACGCGGACCTGCTCATCGAAGCCAAGGGCTCTTCGGAGCGGGCGCAGAAGGAGGCCGCGACCTTCGTCCGGCAGAAACTCGATTCCGCCAAGTGGTTCGTCGAAGCGCTCAAGCAGCGCCAGAACACCCTTTCCAAGACGATGTCCGCCATCCTCGAGTACCAGCACGATTATTTCGTGTCCGGCGACGAGGCGGACCTCAAGCCCATGGTCCTCAAGGACATAGCCGAGAAGACCGGCTTCGACATCTCCACCATCTCGCGCGTGGTCAACAGCAAATACATCGAGACCCACTTCGGTATTTTCCCGCTGAAATACTTCTTCTCCGAGGGCATGGAGAACAAGGAAGGGGAGGAGGTGTCTACCCGCGAGCTCAAGAAGGCCCTGCAGGAATGCGTGGACGCCGAGGACAAGAAGAAACCGCTCACCGACGAGCAGCTCGTGGAGGAGATGGGCCGCCGCGGCTACAAGGTGGCCCGCCGCACCATCGCGAAGTACCGCGGGCAGCTGGGCATCCCGCTGGCCCGCTGGCGCAAGGAACTGTAGGCAGACGATGCGCGACAAAGGCATTCCCAATCCCGTGCAATTCCGCCGCATGCTCGGCGAGAAGGGGCTGAAGGCCACGCCCCAGCGGCTGGCCGTGCACGAGGCGATGATCGCCCTGGGGCACGCCAGCGCCGACGACGTGGCGCATTACCTCGCGGAACAGGGGACGCCCGTCGCCGTCGCCACCGTGTACAACATCCTCACCGCGATGGCGGATCTCAAGATCTACGGCCGCTGCTCGGGTCGCTCGAACAAGATGTATTTCGACGCCCGTGCGGGGCGGCACCTGCACTTGTACGACACCCGCAGCGAGGCCTGGCGGGACCTGGACGACGAAGAACTCCTCTCCTGGCTCGAGGCGCACTTCAAGGGCCGCCGCTTCCGGGGGTACAAGATCGAGGGCTTCGAGGTCCAGCTGCTCTGCCGGCCGACCCGCAAGCTGCCGGTCAAATAAAATATGTATCTTTGCACTTTGTTATGGATATGGAACACGTAAGATGCCTGATCATCGGCGGCGGCCCCGCCGGATATACCGCTGCGATCTATGCCGCCCGCGCGGCCCTGTCGCCCGTGCTGTACGAGGGGATGGAGCCCGGCGGACAGCTGACCACGACCACCGTCGTGGAGAACTTCCCCGGTTTTCCGAACGGCGTGGACGCCAACCAGCTGATGGCCGACATGCGTTCCCAGGCGGTGAACCTGGGCGCCGACGTGCGCCGGGGCGCCGTCACGGCCGCGGACCTGGGCGTGCGTCCCTTCCGCGTGACGGTGGACGGGAGCGCGGAGCTGGAAGCGGATGCCCTGATCATCGCCACCGGTGCCACCGCCCGCTACCTGGGCCTGCCTTCCGAGCAGAAGTTCCGCGGGATGGGCGTGTCCGCCTGCGCGACCTGCGACGGCTTCTTCTACCGCCGCAAGGACGTGGCGGTCGTGGGCGGGGGAGACACCGCCTGCGAAGAGGCGACCTATCTCGCCGGCCTGTGCCGCAAAGTGTACATGATCGTGCGCCGCGACGTCCTGCGCGCTTCCGTGGCCATGCAGGAACGCGTCAAGGCCACCCCGAACATCGAAATCCTCTGGAACTGCAACACGCAGGAAGTGCTCGGCGACGCTTCCGGCGTCACCGGTGCGCGCCTGTTGCGCAAGGATGGCGAGGTTTTTGATATACAGGTTGACGGCTTCTTCCTGGCCATCGGCCACCACCCCGCCTCCGAGCTTTTCGCGCCCTGGGTGGCGACCGACCCCGAAGGCTACATCCTCACCGAGGGCGGCAGCAGCCGCACCAGCGTGGAGGGCGTCTTCGCGGCCGGGGACGTGCAGGATCCGGTTTACCGCCAGGCGGTCAACGCCGCCGCGTCGGGCTGCCGGGCCGCACTGGATGCCGAAAAATATTTGAAACGATGAAAAGATCCACCTTACTCCTCTGCCTGGGCGTCCTGCTGTCCGCCGCCGCCCTCTCCCTCTCCTCCTGCAAGTCCGAATACGACCGTATCCTGGAGAGCAACGACGTGGATGCGAAATACAAGCTGGCGTTCGACTATTTCAACAGCGGGAAGTACACCCGCGCCGCGCAGCTCTTCGAGTCGCTGACCCTGCTGACCAACGGTACCGAACGCTACGATACCGTGATGTACTATCTCGGGCTGAGCAACTATTCCTACAAGGATTACTACACCGCGGACACCAATTTCGAGCAGTATCTCAAATACTTCCCGCAGGGCAGTTTCTCCGAGATGGCCGAATTCCTCCGGATCGACTGCCTCTACCGCGCGACCCTGCGCTACGAGTTGGACCAGACGCCGACCTACGCCGCCATCAACGCGATCGCCGAGTACCTGCTGGCGCATCCGACCGGGGCGAACTCCGACATCTGCCGCCACTGGCTGGAAGAACTGAGCGAGCGCCTGGACCGCAAGGCCTTCGAGAACGCGCGCCTGTATTACAAGATGGAGGATTACCGCGCTTCCCGCGTGGCTTTCAAGAACATCCTGAAGGAAGATGCGGACAACGTGTTCCGGGAGGAGATCCTCTATTACTCCGCGATGTCTTCCTACAAGTACGCCGACATGAGCGTGGCGTCGAAGCAGAAGGAGCGCTTCCTGGTCTTCCAGGACGACTACCTCAATTTCATCGGGGAATACCCGGAGTCCGCGCACCGCAAGGAGCTCGACGCCCTGTATGCGAAGGTGAAAGAAAAAAATTGAAACTCCCGTACACGCTCGAGCCGTAAAGAAGGTATGGAAAAGAAAATACCTGTCAACACCATCACGCGGGACATCAAGGATCTCGCCGCCCCTACGGGCAATATTTATGAAACCGTCGTCATCCTCGCCAAGCGGGCCAACCAGATTGCCCTGGCGGAGAAGAAGGAACTCGCCAAGAAGCTGGAGGATTTCCGCGGCGAGCGCGACACCATGGACGAAGTCTTCGAGAACAAGGAGCAGATCGAAATCTCCAAATACTACGAGCGCCAGCCCAAGCCGGACCTCGTCGCAATCTCCGAATTCGAGGCGGGCGAACTCTATTACCGGGTAGCCCAGGAAGACGGTGCTGTGTAGTCTCCACATAGCGAATTACATACTGATAGACGCTCTGGATGTCGATTTTCCGGAGGGTCTTGTTATCGTTACGGGTCAGACGGGCGCCGGCAAGTCCATCCTGCTGGGCGCCCTGTCGCTGCTCGCCGGGGCCCGCGCGGAGGCGTCCGTGATCTCGGAGGGAGCCGATTCCTGCGTGGTCGAGGCGCTGTTCGAGACAAGCGGGGACCCGGCGCTGGAGGCCCTGTTGGAAGGGGCCGACGTGGAGGCGGACGGACCGCGCCTGCTGATCCGCCGCGTGGTGTCCCGTTCGGGACGCTCCCGGAGTTTCATCAACGACTGTCCCGTCCCCGTCTCCCTCCTCCAGGAGGTAAGCGCCCGCCTGGTGGATATCCATTCGCAACACAAGAGCCTGCTGCTGACCGACGCCCGCTTCCAGCTTTCCCTGCTGGACCATTTCGCGGGCGACGCCGCGCAACTGGAGGAGTGCCGGGCCGCCTGGCGCTCCCTGCAGGAGCTGCGCGCGCAACTCTCCGAGGCGCGCGAGCGGCAGCGCCGCCTCCAGGCGGACCGCGACTACAACGAAGCCCAGTGGCGCCAGCTCGACGAGGCGAAACTCGTCCCGGGCGAACTGGAATCCCTCGAAGAGGAGCAGCGCAGCCTGGCGAATGCCGAGCAGATCAAGGAATCGCTCGGCCGGGCGCTGTCCCTGTTGCTGCCGGACGGCGAGCTGCCGGGGATGTCGGCATCGCTCAAGGAAGCCGGCCGCCAGCTGGAGCACGTCGCGCGTTTCCTGCCCGCCGCCGGGCCGCTGCGCGAACGGCTGGAGTCCGCCCGCGTGGAACTGGACGACATCTGCGATGAAATCGGGTCGATGGATGCCCGCGTGGACCTGTCTCCCGCCCGGCTCGAGGCGGTCGAAGAGCGGATGTCCCGCCTGTATTCCCTGTTGAAAAAGCACGGCTGCCAGACGGTGGACGAACTGATCGAAGTCCGCGAGCGCTTTGCCGCGGGCCTGTCCGACGCCGACCTGGCGGACGACCGCATCCGCACCCTCGAGAAGGAAGAAAAAACCGCCGAGGGGCGCTACCGCCTCTGCTGTGCGGCCCTCACGGAGGCGCGTCTGGTGGCCGCTCCGCGTTTCGCCGAATCCGTCACCGCGTCGCTCCGTTTCCTGGAGCTGGACCGGGCCGTCTTCGACGTGGCGGTGTGCGCCGCCCCGGAGGGACCCGCCGGGACGGACCGCGTCTCCTTCCTCTTCTCTGCCACCGGCCGTGATCCGGTGGACGTGGCGAAGTGCGCTTCGGGTGGCGAAGTGTCCCGTATCATGCTCAGTCTCAAGGCGATGATGGCGAAGTTCACCGGGATGCCTACCTTGATTTTCGACGAGATCGACACCGGCGTGAGCGGCAGCGTGGCCGACAAGATGGGCCGGATGATCTGCGAGATGGGCAAGGATATGCAGGTGTTCTCGATTACGCATCTGCCGCAGGTGGCGGCCCGGGGCAACGCCCATTATGTCGTCACGAAGGAGGTCCTGCCCGACGGACGGGCCGTGTCTTCGGTCCGGGAGGTGCGGGGCCGGGAGCGGACAATGGAGATCGCCCGCCTGCTCAGCGGCGCCAGCATCACGCCCGCCGCCATCGCCAATGCCGAATCCCTCCTTTCCGAATGATTTGCATCCTTTTTTTGGGGTGTTTTGTTGAAAAAGTGTTAAATTTGAGGGATTATGAGAAATCTGGCTTGTTTATTCCTGTTGCCGGTGCTCCTTTTGGGCACGGCGCCGGCGGCTTCCGCCCAAAAACTGCAGAAGCCTTCCGCTGAATCCGTCTGGGCTTTCTTCGAGGCCCTGCCGTCGTCCGCGCTGCCGGACGGGATCTCCACCCCGCAGCAGCGCAAGGACTTCCACAAGGACTATGAGGACATGCTTGCCGCACAGGCCGGGGAAGAATCCGAGTTTTGGGACGGCCCGGGAGAGATCGAATACAGCATTTTCTGGAATCCCGATATAATCGGTCCGGTTGTCGACTTGGAAGAGGAGCCTGAGGCCCCCTATCCTTCCGTGACGTTCAACGTTTTCCCGGGTTCGGATCCGAACCGGGTGTTCGGTTGGCTGGAACGCACCCTCTATGTGCCGGGCGAGGGCTTGAAGAAGTTCGACCCGCAGTACTTCTGGTACTCCGTGCCGGGCAAGTCCGTCACGACCGCCACGCTTCCGCTGGATGTCCCCTATACCGATGCCGAGATTACCGACGACGGGGTGTTGCTCTATCGCCAGAACGAACTGTACTGGGCGATGCGTGACCGGCGTTTCGACTGGATCATCGAGCCGGAACGCATCATCCTCGTGC
>CAMVGM010000006.1 GCA_947167015.1 uncultured Bacteroidales bacterium | reverse complement strand
GCCCAGACCGCCGAGGCCAACGTCAACGCCGGCCTCGCCGCCGCGCGCCAGATCGTCGCCTATTTCAAGGAAGGCTGTACGAAATTCCAGCTGAACAAGTAAGAGTCCGGTCTTCCGTCTTAATTGCGCGAAGCGTCATCTCGATGACACTTCGCGCAATTATTTTGAAATGTGACAAATAATCATTATCTTCGAATATACTTTTGTTTGAAATATGGTACGAGTCAAACCTTTTGCGGCGCTTCGTCCGCCCAAGGGCATCGTGACGGAGGTCGCGGCGCCGCCTTATGATGTACTGAATTCGGAAGAGGCCAGGAAAATGGCCGGGGAAAAGTCCCTGCTTCACATCACCAAACCCGAAATCGACTTCGACCCGATCGCCGGGGAGCACGAGCAGCGTACCTACGACCGCGCCGTCGAAAACTTCAAGGCGTGGCAGCAGCGCGGCTGGCTGGTCCGCGACGACAAGGAGAAATACTATGTCTATGCCCAGACGATGGGCCGCCGCACCCAGTACGGCATCGTGCTCTGCGCCCACACGGACGACTACGCCGCCGGCATCATCAAGAAGCACGAACTGACCCGCAAGGACAAGGAAGACGACCGGATGATCCACGTCCGCATCCAGAACGCCAACATCGAGCCGGTCTTCTTCGCCTTCAAGGACAACGCCGAACTCGGCGCCATCATCGCGAAGACCGCCGCCGGGGCGCCCGAATACAAGTTCGTCGACGAGAACAAATTCACCCACACCTTCTGGGTGATCGACGACGACGCGGTGAACGCGCGCATCACGGAGATCTTCACCAACGACGTGGACGCCTTCTACGTGGCCGACGGCCATCACCGCACCGCCGCCGCGGCCCGCGTGGGCGCGGAGAAGCGCGCGCAGAACCCGAACCACACCGGCAATGAGGAATACAACTTCTTCATGGCCGTCTGCTTCCCGGAGAGCCAGCTCGCCATCATCGACTACAACCGCGTGGTCAAGGACCTGAACGGCCTTACGGAGGAGCAGTTCCTGAAGGCGCTGGAAGAGGACTTCGAGGTCTCGCTGGCCACCAAGCCGCGCTGCGGCCGCCCGGCGAAGCCCTACGCCCCCGCTCAGCTGCACAACTTCTCGATGTATCTCGGCGACAAATGGTACAGCCTGACCGCGAAGGCCGGCCGTTACGACGACGCCGACCCGATCGGGGTGCTGGACGTGACCATCCTGTCGAATCTCGTGCTGGACAAGATCCTCGGCATCAAGGACCTGCGCACCGACAAGCGCATCGACTTCGTGGGTGGCATCCGCGGACTCGGCGAGCTTTCGCGCCGCGTGGACAGCGGCGAGATGAAAGTCGCCTTCGCCCTCTATCCCGTCAGCATGCAACAGCTCATCAACATCGCCGACACGGGCAACATCATGCCACCCAAGACGACATGGTTCGAACCTAAGCTTCGCTCCGGACTTGCCATTCACACTTTAGACTGAACCCTATGAAACCGGATTCGGCACTGATACACAAGACACTCAAGGAGTTCTTCGGCTACGACGCCTTCAAGGCGGACCAGGAAAAGATCATCCACCATCTGATAGAAGGGGGTGATGCCTTCGTCCTGATGCCCACCGGGGGCGGCAAGTCGCTGTGCTATCAGCTGCCGGCCCTGGTGATGGAGGGGACCGCGATCATCATCTCGCCGCTGATCGCCCTGATGAAGAATCAGGTGGACCTGATCCGCGGCTTCGAGGCGGGGACCTCCAGCGTGGCGCATTTCCTCAACTCGTCGCTCTCGCGCCAGCAGATCGACGAGGTGCGCGAGGACCTGCTCGCCGGCAAGACCAAGCTTCTGTACGTGGCGCCCGAATCGCTGACCAAGGAGGAGAACGTGTCGCTGCTGCGCGAGGTCAAGATCTCGTTCTACGCCGTGGACGAGGCCCACTGTATCTCGGAGTGGGGGCACGATTTCCGGCCGGAATACCGCCGCATCCGCTCGCTGGTGGACCAGATCGGGCGGGCGCCCATCATCGCCCTCACCGCCACTGCGACGCCGAAGGTGCAGAGCGACATCCTCAAGAACCTCGGCATCCCGGACGCCGCCGTGTTCAAGTCCTCCTTCAACCGCCCGAACCTCTACTACGAGATCCGGGACAAGGTGGATCCGGAGAAGGACATGATCAAGTTCATCCGCCAGCACGCCGGCAAGTCCGGCATCATCTACTGCCTCAGCCGGAAGAAGGTGGAGGAGATGGCGGAACTGCTGTGCATCAACGGCATCAAGGCCCTGCCGTACCACGCCGGCCTGGACGCCAAGACGCGTGCGGAAAACCAGGACAAGTTCCTGATGGAGGAGGTCCAGGTCATCGTGGCCACCATCGCCTTCGGCATGGGCATCGACAAGCCGGACATCCGTTTCGTCATCCACTACGACATCCCCAAGAGCATCGAAAGCTACTACCAGGAGACGGGCCGCGCCGGCCGCGACGGCCAGGAAGGTCTCTGCATCGCCTACTACAGTTACAAGGACATCCAGAAACTGGAGAAGTTCATGCAGGGCAAGCCCGTCGCCGAGCAGGAGATCAGCCGGCAGCTGCTCTCCGAGGTGCTGGCCTACGCGGAATCGAGCCAGTGCCGCAGGAAGCTGCTGCTCAACTACTTCGGTGAAGACTTCCAGGAAGAAAACTGCCACTGCTGCGACAACTGCGTGCATCCCAAGCCCACCTTTGACGGGCGGAACGAGATGCTGCTCGTCATCCGGCTGATCGAGGCGCTCCCGGAGCACTTCAAGCTGGACCACCTCGCCAACATCCTGGCGGGCGTGTCCAACTCCATCATCAAGTCCTACAAGCACGACGAACTGCCCTTCTTCGGGGCCGGCAAGGCGCATTCCGAGAAATTCTGGTGCACCGTCATCCACCAGGGGCTGATCGCCCGCCTGCTCAGCAAGGAAATCGAGTCCTACGGCCTGATCCACGTCACGGATCTCGGCCGGAAGTTCGCCGCGGAACCCTGGGAACTGAAACTGGTCGAGGACCGCGTGTTCGCCGCCAGCGGCGACGATGACGACGATGACGAGGAAGCGGCGGCCGCCGCGGTCGCGATGAAGGCCGGAGGCGGCGGGGGCGACCCGGTGCTGCTCTCCATGCTCAAGGACCTCCGCAAGGACCTCGGCAAGCGGCTCAAGCTGCAGCCCTGGATCATCTTCGGCGACCCCGCCCTGGAGGACATGTCCATCCTGTACCCGGTGACCTTCGAGGAACTGAAGAACTGCCAGGGCGTAGGCGAGGGCAAGGCCCGCAAGTTCGGCGGGGAGTTCATCAAGCTGATCCAGAAGTACGTCGACGAGAACGAGATCGAGCGCCCGGACGACTTCGTGGTGAAGTCCACGCCCAACAAGTCCGCCGCAAAGGTGGCGATCATCCAGAGCATCGACCGGCGCATGTCCCTCGAGGACATCGCGCAGACCCGCGGGATGGACATGGACGAACTGATGGGCGAGATCGAGGCCATCGTGTCCAGCGGCACCAAGCTCAACCTGGATTACTATATCGAGGAGAACCTCGACGAAGATATCGTGGAGGACATCTACCGCTATTTCAAGGAGGATGCGACCTCGGACGACGTCCAGGCCGCCATCGACGCCCTGGGACCGGACTATTACGAGAACGAGGTGCGCCTGGTCCGGCTCAAATTCCTATGTGAAATCGCGTCGTGATACCGCAGGAAACCGTCAATCTGATACTGGACACCGCACGCATCGAAGATGTGGTGGGGGACTTCGTCACCTTGAAGCGGAGGGGGAGCAGCCTCTGGGCCTGCTGCCCGTTCCACAACGAGAAGACGCCCTCCTTCCACGTCGAGCCCGCCCGCGGCATCTACAAATGCTTCGGCTGCGGCAAGTCCGGTACGGCGGTGGGCTTCCTGATGGAATACGAGCGCCTTTCCTATGTGGAGGCGCTCCGCTATCTGGCCCGGAAGTATCATATCGAGATACAGGAAGA
The DNA here is from genome assembly GCA_947167015.1 of uncultured Bacteroidales bacterium. Classification (GTDB taxonomy): domain Bacteria; phylum Bacteroidota; class Bacteroidia; order Bacteroidales; family UBA932; genus Cryptobacteroides. Next base: position 59,507 of record CAMVGM010000006.1, on the reverse strand, counting down.
AGAGGAATCCGCCGAGGAGATCGCCCGGCGGCAGCGCAGCGAGAGCCTTTTGCTCGTTTCCGACTTCGCCCGACAGTTCTTCAACGGGCAGCTGAAATCCGGCGAGGGGCGCAGCGTGGGCTACGCCTATTACCGCTCCCGCGGCATCGAGGACGAGACCATCGCGAAATGGAGCCTCGGCTGGGCGCCCGGCGGCCGTTCCGGCCTGGTGGACGCCGCCCGGCGGGCCGGTTACAAGGACGAATACCTGGTCGGCGCGGGCCTGGCCCTGCAGAACGAGGACGGCAGCCTGACCGACCGTTTCCGCGAGCGCGTGATGTTCCCGATCCATACGGTGAGCGGGCGCGTGATCGCGTTCAGCGGCCGTACGCTCAAGTCGGACAACCCCGCGAAATACGTCAACTCCCCGGAGACGGAGATCTACGTCAAGAGCCGCAACCTGATGGGCATCTATTTCGCCAAGAGCGAGATCGCCCGGGAAGACCGCTGCATCCTCGTGGAGGGCAACGTGGACGTGGTGATGATGCACCAGCTCGGTATCGGCAACGTCGTGGCCTCCTGCGGCACCTCGCTCACGGTGGAGCAGGTACGCCTGATCAAGAAATTCACCGAGAACGTCACGATCATGTACGACGGCGACTCGGCCGGCATCCACGCTGCCGAGCGTGCCGTGCCGATGATCCTGGACGAAGGGATGAACGTGCGCATCGTGCCCCTGCCGGACGGCGAGGACCCCGATTCCTTCTCCCGCAGCCACAGCCGCGACGAGGTGCGCGCCTACATCACGGCGAACGAAAAGGACTTCATCGTCTTCCATACGGACCGTCTGCTCGCGCAGGCGGCGGGCGACCCGCTCCGGAAGGCGGGCCTGATCAACGGGATCGCGGACACCATCGCGCACATCCCCGATGCGGTGAAGCGTACCACCTACGCCGAGGCCGTGGCCCGGCAGTTCGACATGGAGGTGGGCAACCTGCTGGACCGGATCGGCCGTACGCGCCGTTCCCTGCAGGAAGAGGCGCTGAAGGCGCAGGAGCGCGAGGAGCGGCGGCGCCGCAACGGCCTGCCCCCCGAGCCCGGCCTGGAGGACGCGCCGCCCGTTTCCGACGGCTTTTCCGGGAATGCGGCACCCGCCTGGGCGGAGGAAAACCGTATCCTGGGTCCCGCGGAACGGGATTTGCTGTACTTCCTGCTGCGTTACGGCTGCCACGAACTGGAATTCGAGAGCGATTCGGAATACTACAGCGGCAGCGAGCAGGACAAACCCACCGTGGCGGACTTCATCCGAGGGGCCCTCAGCGACGGGTCGCGCATGGCGAACGCCGCCTACGCGGCGGTGTACGACGCCTATTTCGCCCTTTATGACGAAGGACTCTCGCAGGACGAGATCGTCAAGCGCCTGCTCGACGCGGAGGACCGCCGGATGGCGGGCGTCGTGTCGGAACTCTCTACGGAGAAGTACCAGCTGACGGTGGAGGCTTTCGAGCGCTCCCTGACGACGACCGGTTCCTGGCTGGTCGCGCAGGTGCCCCGCGCCATGCTCAATTACGCCGAGCGGCGGCTGCAGGACCGCTACGAGACGCTCCGGCGCTCCCTGCCGGACGCCACGCCCGACACGGAGCCGGCCATCCTGCAGGAAATGATCAAGGTCCAGGCCGCACAGCGCCGGATCAGACAGAAAATGGGAAGAGAAAAGAACACGAAATAATGGACAAACAATTCAAGAGAACCCTCGTGACCTGCGCGTTGCCTTACGCCAACGGTCCGATCCACATCGGCCACCTCGCCGGTGTCTATGTACCCGCAGACATCTATGTGCGCTACCTGCGCATGCGCGGCAGGGAAGTCCTGTATGTCTGCGGCTCCGACGAGCACGGCGTGCCCATCACCATCAAGGCCCGCCAACAGGGCTGCAGCCCGCAGGACATCGTGGACCGCTACCACGGCATCATCAAGGACTCGTTCGAAGGCCTGGGCATCCACTTCGACATCTACGGCCGCACATCCTCCGAGGTGCACGCCCGCACTTCCTCCGGCTTCTTCCGCAAACTCTACGACGAAGGCAAGTTCATCACGAAGGAGAGCGAGCAGTACTATGACCCCGAGGCGAAGACCTTCCTCGCGGACCGCTACATCGTGGGCACCTGCCCCAAGTGCGGCAACGAAGGCGCCTACGGCGACCAGTGCGAGAAATGCGGCAGCACCCTCAGCCCCGAGGAACTGATCAACCCGAAGAGCAAGCTCAGCGGCGCCGCGCCCGTGAAGAAGAAGACCACCCACTGGTACCTCCCGCTGCAGGACTACGAGCCCTGGCTGCGCGAGTGGATCCTGGAGGGGCATACCGAGTGGCGCTCCAACGTGTACGGCCAGGTCAAGAGCTGGCTGGACGGCGGCCTGCAGCCGCGTGCGGTCACCCGGGACCTCGACTGGGGCGTGCCCGTGCCCGTCGAAGGGGCCGAGGGCAAGGTCCTCTACGTGTGGTTCGACGCGCCGATCGGCTATATCTCCAACACGAAGGAACTCCTGCCCGACAGCTGGGAGAAGTGGTGGAAGTCGCCGGACACCCGGCTCGTGCATTTCATCGGCAAGGACAACATCGTCTTCCATTGCATCATCTTCCCCTCGATGCTGAAGGCTTACGGCGACGGTTTCATCCTCCCGGACAACGTGCCCGCCAACGAGTTCCTCAACCTCGAGGGCGACAAGATCTCGACCTCGCGCGGCTGGGCCGTCTGGGCGCACGAGTACCTCCGGGATTTCCCGGGCAAGGAGGACGTGCTGCGCTACGTGCTCACGGCCAACGCCCCCGAGACGAAGGACAACGACTTCAGCTGGAAGGACTTCCAGCAGCGCAACAACAGCGAGCTCGTGGCCATCTTCGGCAACTTCGTGAACCGCGCCATGGTGCTGACGCACAAGTACTTCGGCGGGAAGGTCCCGGCCTGCGGCCCGCTGGAGGACATCGACAAGGAGGTCCTCGCCGAGATCCCGGCGCTGAAGGCGTCGATGGAGAAGAACATCGAGGGCTTCAAGTTCCGCGAGGCGCTCAAGGACGCGATGGGCATCGCCCGCGTGGGCAACAAGTACATCTCCGACACGGAGCCCTGGAAGGTCGCCAAGACCGACCTGGAGCGCACCGCCACCATCCTGAACCTCTCGCTGCAGATCTGCGCGGACCTCGCCATCGCCTTCGAGCCCTTCACTCCGTTCGCGGCGAAGCGGCTCCGGGAGATGCTCGGTTCCCCGCTGGACTGGGAGATCCTCGGCCGTCCGCAGCTCCTGCCCGCCGGCCACCAGCTCGGAGAGGCGCAGCTGCTCTTCGCCAAGATCGAGGACGACGTCATTGACGTGCAGCTCGCCCGGCTGGACGCCATCCGTGCCGAACGCGAGGCCGCCGCGAAGGCGGAAGCCGCGAAGCAGGTGGCCCCGCAGAAGGACGAATGCACCTTCGACGAGTTCGAGAAGATGGACATCCGTACGGCGACGGTCTTGGAGGCCGAGCGCGTGCCCAAGACCGACAAGCTCCTCAAGCTGACGATCGACACCGGCATCGACCGGCGCGTGATCGTGTCCGGCATCGCCGAGTACTACAGTCCGGAGGCGATGGTCGGCAAGCAGATCTGCATCCTGGCGAACCTCAAGCCGCGGACCATCCGCGGGATCGAGAGCCACGGGATGATCCTGATGGCGAAGCAGGGCGACGGCTCGATGCGTTTCATCACCCCGGAAGAGGCCGTCTGCAACGGTGCCCAGGTGGGTTAACGGATTAATGGCAAGCAAGATGAAAGTACTGATCATAGACGACGAGCGGGCCATCCGCAATTCCCTCGGGGAGATCCTCAGCGATGAAGGCTACGAGGTCGATACCGCCGAAGACGGGCTCGTGGGGATCCAGAAAGTCGAAAAGGAGAAATACGACGTCATTTTCTGCGACATCAAGATGCCCGGGATGGACGGCAACGAGGTGCTCGCGAAGTTCATGGAAATGGGCCTGGACGCGGCCGTGGTGATGGTTTCCGGACACGCGGACATCAAGACTGCCGTGGAGTGCATCAAGCTGGGGGCCTTCGATTTCATCGAGAAGCCGCTGGACCTCAACCGCATCCTGATCACGATCAAGAACGCCGGCGACCGGGTGGTACTGACCGCCCAGAACAAGGCGCTCAAGAAGAAGGTGTACGGCGCCGACATGATCGGCGAGTCCGCTCCGATGCAGCACATCCGCGACATGATCGCGAAGGTGGCGCCCACCGACGCCCGCGTGCTCATCACCGGTCCCAACGGTTCCGGCAAGGAACTCGTGGCGCGCAACATCCACCAGCTCAGCGCCCGCAGCGCGATGCCCTTCGTGGAGGTGAACTGCGCCGCCATCCCCGGCGAGTTGATCGAGAGCGAGCTGTTCGGCCACGAAAAGGGGTCCTTCACCTCCGCCATCAAGCAGCACAAAGGCAAGTTCGAACAGGCCGACGGCGGCACCCTCTTCCTCGACGAGATCGGGGACATGAGCCTGGCCGCCCAGGCGAAGGTCCTGCGCGTGCTGCAGGAGAAGAAACTCTCCCGCGTGGGCTCCGACAAGGACATCGAGGTGGACGTCCGCGTGGTCGCGGCCACCAACAAGAACCTCCAGGCCGAGATCGAGAAGGGGAACTTCCGGGAAGACCTCTATCACCGCCTGAGCGTGATCGTCATCCGCGTCCCCTCGCTGGACGAGCGGCGCGACGACATCCCGCAGCTGATTGAGTTCTTCAAGGCGAAATACACCGACGGCAACCGTCCCCGCAGTTTCTCGCCCGAGGCGGTGGAGCTCCTGAAGCAGAAGCACTGGCCGGGCAACATCCGCGAACTGGACAACGTCGTAGACCGGCTCCTCATCCTCGGTGACGAGCCCGTTTCCGCGGCGAATGTACGCGATTTCGTGAACTTATAGGACCACGGTGGCCCCGTGGCGTTCGAAGCGCCGGACGTCGCCTTCCGTAAAGCGGGCGTCGTCCGGTGTCCTGTACCGGCACTTCTCGAAAAAGAGCAGTTCGTGCGTGTCGGCGGAGATGAGCATCTTGTAGCAGTTGTTCCCCTCTCCGGGGTCTCCGGGCGCGATGACGACGCCGGCCAGGGCGTCTGCTTCCTGTGCCAGGACGGCCGCATCCGCCGCATCGGGGTCGAGCAGGACCTTCTTCCCGCGCAGCCGGCCGCCGGCGCTTTCCGCCAGGCCTCCGTAGGCGGTCCTGTCGGAGATCATCGCCTCTTCCACGAAGTTCTGGATGATGTCCAGGAACGCGCCCATCAGGACGAGTTCCCGGCCGTTGGGCTCGTCCGCGCTGGCGATGGGCAGGCGGACCACCTCGAAGGGCTTCCGGAGGCTTTCCTTTTCATCCTGACGGCCGCCTTTCGCGAGGATCAGCCAGTCCAGTCCGTCTTCCCGGCCGGGCAGCAGGAAGTAGAGCGCGTTGGAGTTTTTCAGGCCGGCGTATTCTTCCGGGGTGCAGAATTCGTAGGGCGAGATGCGCCAGTGGATGGCGACCGCCTCGCGCAGCGCCAGCTCCAGGAACGGGTTGCCGGCGAGGACCACCTTGGTGGTGCGGGTGGGGAAGTCGCCCAGGCGTACCTTGCGCGTGTAAACCTTGCCCTGGCCCGGCGCGGGCAGCGCGGCGAGCAGCAGGAAGGCGGTCAGAAAAAGATGGCGCAATCGGATCTTCATACGGCCAAATTTACACAAATTTCATTACATTTGTAAACTATGTCAGACTACGTCGTATCAGCCCGCAAATACCGTCCGGACTCCTTCGAGTCGCTGATCGGACAGGACAACATCGCACGGACCCTCAAGAACTCGATCCAGCGCGGACAGCTCGCGCACGCCTACCTGTTCTGCGGCCCCCGGGGCGTCGGCAAGACCAGCGCCGCGCGCATCTTCGCGAAGACCATCAACTGCGCCCATCCCGGGCCGGACCTGGAGCCCTGCGGCGAGTGCGACTCCTGCCGTTCCTTCGCTGAAGGCCGTTCCTACTGCATCCACGAGCTGGATGCGGCGTCCAACAACGGCGTGGATGACATCAAGGCGCTGATGGACCAGGTGCAGATCCCGCCGCAGGTGGGCCGCTACTCGGTGTTCATCATCGACGAGGTGCACATGCTCTCGCAGTCCGCTTTCAACGCCTTCCTGAAGACCCTGGAAGAGCCGCCCGCACACGCCATCTTCATCCTCGCCACCACCGAGAAGCACAAGATCCTGCCGACCATCCTGAGCCGCTGCCAGACCTATGACTTCAACCGCATCGGCGTGCCCGACATCGTCCGCAACCTGCGGAACATCGCGGGCAAGGAGGGCGTACACGTGGACGACGAGTCGCTGCACGTGATCGCGCACAAGGCGGACGGCGCGATGCGCGACGCCCTGACGCTCTTCGACCAGACGGTCGCCTTCTGCGGTACGGACATCCACTACGAGGACGTGATCCGCAACCTGGGCGTGCTGGACTACGAGTACAGTTTCCGCCTGGTGGAGGCTTTCCTCGCGGGGGACTATGCCACCGCGCTGCTCATTTTCGACGAGATCCTGGCGAAGGGTTTCAATGCGCAGCATTTCGTCGCGGCGCTGAGTGCGCACCTGCGCGACCTGCTGGTGAGCCGCACCGGCGGTCTGGAGGCCCTGCTGGACCTGCCGGATTCGCTGCGGGCGCGTTACCAGGACCAGGGCGGGCGCTGCAGCGTGAAGTGGCTGTATGACGCCCTCGGTATCACCACCGCCTGCGAGGCCGGCTACCGCCTCTCGACGAACCCCCGCCTGCACATCGAGTTCGCCCTGATGAAGCTCGCCTTCCTGGGCGGTGGCGGAGCGGCTGCGCAGGCGGAGCGGCAACTGCCTCCGGAGGTAGTTGGCCGTCCCGCCGAGCCTGCCCCCGTCGAGCAACCGAAGCCCGCCGAGCCCGTTGCTGCACCCGCCGTCGAGCAACCGAAGCCCGCCGAGCCCGTTGCCGAGCCCCCGAAACCGGCGGAGGAGAAGCCGGCGCCGAGGAAGCGGAAGACCGGGGCGTCGCTGTCGCTGGCGGCGCTGCTCAGCGACGACGAACCCGAAATCATGCCGGCCAGCACGCCGGCCCCCCAGGCCGCCCCGCAGGCCCTCCCGACAGACGAAGAAATCGCCGCCAAATGGAAAGACCTCGCGGCGATGTACGGCGCCCAGCCCCGCCTGGCCAACGCCTTGGCCAACGCCACGCTCCAGTGCCGCGAAGAAGACGGCCGCAAGATCGTGGGCTTCTCCGTCACCAACGAAGCCCAGAAAAAATGGATCGAAGAGAGGATCCTCCGCGACCTGGAAGACAAATTCGCCAAACTGACCGGCTGCGGCCGCATCCGCCTCGAACCCTCCGTCGTCGCGGAAGAAGAACAAGGCCCCCGCATCTACATGCCCACGGAAAAGGCGGAAGACCTGATGAACCGGAACGAAGAAGTCCGCAAACTGGTCGTCGACCTCGGACTGGACATCAAATAACACGCTGACGAGATGAAACTTCGCTGCGAAAACCTGGTCAAGAAATACGGCCTCCGCACGGTCGTCAAAGGCGTCTCGATGGAAGTCAACCAAGGCGAGATCGTCGGCTTCCTCGGCCCCAACGGCGCCGGCAAGACCACCAGCTTCTACATGATCACGGGACAGATCGTCCCCAACGACGGCCGCGTCTTCCTCGACGACGAAGAGATCACCGGCCTGCCCATGTACATCCGCGCCCAGAAAGGCATCGGCTACCTGCCGCAGGACGCCTCCGTCTTCCGCAAGATGTCGGTCGAAGACAATATCGTCTCCGTGATGGAGATGCGCGGCATCCCCCGTCCCGAGCGCGAAAGCCGCCTGGAGGCCCTGATCAACGAATTCAACCTCTCGAAAGTCCGCAAATCGCTGGGAATCCAGCTGTCCGGTGGCGAGCGTCGCCGCTGCGAGATCGCCCGGGCGCTGGCCATCGACCCGAAATTCATCCTGCTCGACGAACCTTTCGCGGGCGTGGACCCGATCGCCGTGGAAGATATCCAGTACATCATCGCCAAGCTCAAATACCGCAACATCGGCGTGATCATCACGGACCACAACGTGGGCGAGACCCTGGCCATCACGGACCGCGCCTACCTGTTGTACGAAGGCACGATCCTGCAGGAAGGCACCCCGGAGGCCCTGGCCGCCGACGAAGACGTGCGGACCAAGTACCTCGGCGCCGGCTTCCAGCTCAAGCGCTCCGTGTCCGTGGAGCGCGCCCGCGCGGAGTACGAACGCGCCCAGGCCGCCGCAAACGACTGACCGTTAGTATAATACCGATATGAACCGTTATCTGTCCACCCTTTTGATGGGCTGCCTGCTGGTGTTCTCCTGCACCCGGCAGCTGGCAGGCATCACGCCCGTTCCCCTGGAAGCCATCCGCACCGGCGGCGAACTCGCCGTCCGCATCGACCGCAACTTCGACCGGCTCGAAGACGAGATGTACCGGCCGGATTCCGTATTCCATTCCCGCCTGTGGCTGGAATGGCCCGGCGATGCCCAGGGACGCATCGTGCTGGGACTCGTGTGCGACGCCCGCGCAGGCGGCCGGGAACCCCTGTACCTCAAGACCATCCTGGACCATTACCCGCAATTCATGAACGCGCAGGGCTACTTCGGCCCGGAGTACGACGGCGTGCTCAACGAGCAGCAGCTCTCCGGCAACGGCTGGGTGCTGCGCGGGCTCTGCGAGTATTATGAGTGGACGGGCGATCCGGTGGCGCTGGACCGCATCCGCGCCATCGTGAACGGCCTCTTCATGCACGGCAAGGGCAAATTCAAGGACTATCCCATCGACCCGGCGGCCCGGCGCAAGAACCTGGGCGACGCCATCGGCGAAATCGTTTACAATGACGCCGAGTGGATCCTTTCCTCCGACATCGGTTGCGTGTTCATCGGGATGGAGGGCCTCATCCACGCCTACAAGCTCATTGGCGGGGAGGAGCTGAAGGAACTCATCGACGAACTGATCGCCCGCTTCCTGGAAGTGGACCTGGTGGGCATCCGCGCCCAGACCCACGCCTCGCTGACCGCCTGCCGCGGCCTGATCCGCTATGCCGAGATCACCGGCGACGAATCCTACATCCCCGAGGTGCAGAAGCGCTGGGAACTCTATCGGAAATACGGCATGACGGCCGGTTTCCAGAACTACAACTGGTTCTGCCGCTACGACACCTGGTCGGAGCCCTGCGCCGTGGTGGACTCCTACATGGTGGCCGTGCAGCTCTGGCAGCACACCGGCGACCCCGCGTACCTCGACCAGGCGGAACTGATCTACTACAACGGCCTCTGCCACGACCAGCGGGAGAACGGCGGCTTCGGCTGCGACTTCTGCCCGTCGGTCCACACGGGCCGCAATGACCTGGCCGTCCGCACGGACGAGGCTTCCTGGTGCTGCACGATGCGCGGCGCCGAGGGCCTGTCCAGCGCCGCCTCGTACGCCTTCTTCCGCGACGGGAAGGACCTGGTGCTGCCTTTCTACCGCGACTGCGCGCTGGACCTGGACGGCTTCCGGCTGACGGAGCGGACCAACTATCCCTTCGAGACGGAAAACGCCGAAATCGTGCTGACGGTGGAGCGGCCCTCCGCCGCCGTGCGCGCCCTGCGCCTGCGGGAGCCTTACGGCAGCGTGGACTACCGGCTGGAGGTCAACGGCGAGGAGCAGCCCGCCGTGTTCGAGAACGGGTTCCTGCGCCTCGAGCGGAAGTTCCGCGCCGGGGACTGCATCCGGCTGGCCTTCCGGCTGCTGCCTGCGACCTTCGAGCTGGAGAACCCGGCGGAAGACGGCCACGGCCCGTTTATGAGCGGCACCGGCCCGCTGCTTTACGGCACGGAAGGGGACGCCCCCGCCACGCCGGTCTATCACCTGCTCGACCCGAAAGTCTGCCGGGAGAGCGGCTATTCGAAGGTGATCATCCATTGATTCTTTTTCAGAGAATAATTCAGTATCTTTGTATTCTCACTAAAAGCTAAACCACAGGTATTATGCGCATCCCTGATATCACCATCGCCATCGACGGCTATTCCTCCACCGGCAAGAGCACGCTGGCCAAACTGATCGCCAAGCACTTCGATTTCCTGTACCTCGACTCCGGTGCGATGTACCGCGGCGTGACCCTCTTCGCCCAGGAGCAGGGGCTGATCTCCCCGGACAACGTGATCGACCCGGCGCTGGAAAAGGCGCTGGAAGGGCTCGACCTGCATTTCGCGCCAGGTACCATCCTCCATATGGGCGAGCGCAACATCGAGAAGGAGATCCGCACGATGGAAGTCTCCTCGCAGGTAAGCCCCATCGCCGCCGTGCCTTACATCCGCACCTGGGTGGACGAGCGCCTTCACGCTTTCTCGGAGGCCGGCCGCGTGGTGATGGACGGCCGTGACATCGGCACCACCGTGTTCCCGAACGCGGAGGTCAAGATCTTCATGACCGCCCGTCCCGAAGTGCGCGCCCAGCGCCGCTTCGACGAACTCGTCTCCAAGGGCGAGAGCCCGGTGTTCGAGGAGGTGATGAAGAACCTGCTGGAGCGCGACTACATCGACTCCCACCGGGAGACGTCCCCCCTGCGCCGGGCGGAGGATGCCTTCGAGCTGAACAACTCCGAGATGGGCCTCACCGAGGAGATTGCCTGGGCGGAGGGCCTCATCCGCGGGAAATTCGGCCTGCTGAATGCGCCGGAGGAACTGTAATGCAAGTTGAGATCGATCCCCATTCCGGCTTCTGCGGCGGCGTGATCCGCGCCATCTCGGAAGCGGAGCGCGTGCTGGATGCCGAAGGCGGCCGCCTGTACTCGCTCGGCGCCATCGTGCACAACGAGGAAGAACTCGCGCGCCTGCAGCGGCGCGGGCTCGTGACCCTCGGCAAGGAGGACCTTCAGCAGATGAGCGGACCGGTGACGGGGGAGACCCTGCTGATCCGGGCGCACGGCGAACCGCCGCAGGTGTACGAGCGCGTCAAGGAATTGGGTTTCAAGTTGATAGACTGCACCTGTCCGGTGGTGCTGGGCCTGCAGAAGAAGATCCGCGAGGCCTACGAACGCCTCCGTGCAGGCGGCGGGCAGATCGTCATCTTCGGCAAGATCGGCCATCCGGAAGTGCTCGGCCTGGTGGGCCAGGTGGACGGCGGGGTGACCGTGGTGGAGACCCCGGAGCAGCTCCGGGAGCGGCTGGAAGACGGAACGCTGCGCACCGACCGCGACATCGAACTCTTTTCGCAGACGACGATGAGCCCCGAGGGCTACCGGCAGGTCCGGGAGGTCCTCTCCGGGGCGATGGCCGCGGGCGCGTCCCTGTCGGTGCACGACACCATCTGCCGCCAGGTGGCCTCCCGCCACCGCGAACTGTCCGAATTCGCCCGGGCCCACGACGTGGTCGTGTTCGTGTCCGGCAAGGAGAGTTCCAACGGCAAGGTCCTGTGCGAGCTTTGCAGCCGCGCCAACATCCGCACCTGGCACATCGGGAGCGCCGACGCCCTGCGGCGCGAATGGTTCCGCCCGGAAGACCGCGTAGGCGTGTGCGGCGCCACCTCCACGCCCAAGTGGCTCCTGGAGGAAGTGGCGCAGGCCATCAAGATGATATAATACTTCTTGAAGAGAATTCTATCCCCGGTCGGGAGCGGCCCACCGAGGGGGGTAGTAGTCACCGTCGAGCCGCAGGCGCCTGGCGGCGCGGGCGGCGCTGCCGACCTTCTCCAGGACAAGGTCCCCACACCAGTCGATGGTCGTGGTTGTCGTACTCCCACCAGCCACGACGACCCTCATTTCCTCAAGTCCCATACAATCTCTATACCTTTTCTTAGCAATCGTTTTTTATTATCGTCTTCCCAGAAGAAATCATCGTAATCAAAATAAAGTGGGATTCTCAACTCATTAATTATCAAGAATCTATTTGTTCTTTCTCTCGTCCTCGATTCATCCCATTCCGTATAATATAACCCCAGTTTGCATTCATTCACATTTTGCGAATAATAAGCTAAAAATAATTCTTGAGTAGAGACTGGCATAGAATCCAAATAGGAACACAAAGCACCTTCGATACTGTCGTTAATATAATAAACTATTGGAGAAGAGAAAGCCTTATCTAATGATACCGGATTATTATGGGGGCCTGACCCAAAACGATTGTTCTTTTTGTTCTTTATAACGAACTCATAACCATGAAAAATAGTGAAGACTCTTTTTATCAGTCCTTCCCTGTGACCGGCTTTTCCGGGTAAGGAAAGAGCCTGATCACTTGTTAAAGAATAATCTTCATCGTAGTCCAATACAATAGGGTAATGATTATTTCTTATACGAAAATAACGATTAGATAGACGGGCAATATTACTCCAATGGTCATTGAGGTCAAGGGTACAACAACTAATTACGAATCCATGAGAATCCTGTGGATTTTTCCTGATTCGAAAATAAACGGAATCCTGATTTTCATGGGGCAATAATCTAATCCAATGGATAGCTTTTCTTTCGCTATTTTTTGGTAATTGGTAAACAATCGGTTGTAAAGAAAAGATTACAAAATACAGAATACACAACACATGTTTCATGTCAAATCCAATTAAAGATATTGCGGGAAGGAACTTCTCCCCCAGAACTTAAGAGCATCAAGACCCCAGTTTGGGTATCTACTGAAGATGTTATTCCCAATGGTCTGTCTGACATTTCTAATAATATTACCATCTGGAGTAACCATATGAACAGGCATAGAATCTCCGTTCTTTCCATACATAGCGTCAATGCCATAGATCGGTATTTGCATCTTTTTTGCAAGAGGGACATCGAAGTCAGGGGACATAGTATGTTCTGTACTCATTCCTGCTTTCTCAGATGCTGGGTGACCATGTATTTCTCCAATAATGATTAAACCACCGGGACGGTCATAAAAACTCACACCAGTAACTGGGGCAGGAAAGTGTGGGATCTCAGCATGTGAATTTGTGCCGACTGGTCCTAGAACAGATGTGACTTTCGCTCTTTCTCGATCTAAGACTAGGATGGCCTGATGCTCTAAGCGACTTTCTCTTGATAAATCCGCAACGCTTTGGGCATGTTCCTCTATTTGATTCCAATCAATAGAAATGGTTGTACTGTTGTCTCGTAACCTTTCAATACTGGATAAGTTTTTCGTCATGGTCTTACCACCAGTAATTGAACTATACAATCCGGAATCAATCAGTCTCGGAGATGTGCCAAATGCGTCACTCCCAAGATATTTCCCATTAATAAGATTATAATAATCGTCTGTCAACATCCCCGTCGGATCCACAAACCTCATCGGATTTCCCGCGCAGAACAGATACGGCGAATGCAGATAATACTTCTCCGCGAGCGGGTCCTGCGAGAGCCAGCGGCCGAGGGCCGGGTCGTAGAGGCGGGCGCCGAAGTCGTAGACGTTGAAGGAGGCGGCGGGGTTCCACTCCTTGCCCTGGTACTTCTCGGGCTGGAGGGTTGTCGAGGTCCCGCTCGGCAGCGGCCCGCCCAGCGGGTAGTAGTCGTCGGTCTCCAGGACCGTCCCGGAATCGTTTACGACCGCACGGACGGAACCCAGGTGGTCCCGGACGAAATGGCGTCTTGCCGTGACTCCCGAGGCAAGGTCCACATAGCCGCCGTCGAGCCGCAGGCGCTTGGCGGCACGTGTGCCGTCGCCGACCTTCTCGAGGACGAGGTCCCCGCACCAGTCGATGGTGGTCGCAGTGCCGGAAACCGTCCGCACCTCCCGAAGTTTGGTGCCGTCGGCGGCATAGTAGTAGTTGATCGTCAATCCATTGGAGAACGTGACCGTCTGCGGGAGGTCGATCTCGTTCCAGGTGACGGAGGAGATCCCACGTCCAGAGTCCGTCGCCAGAGCCCCGTTGGCATTGTAGGTGCTGGCGCCAGCCGCAGCGTTGAAGTCCCCGCTATACGCCGCCGATTCGGAATCCGACACCGACGTCAGCTGGTTACCGGTGCGGGTGAGGGTCGGGTCATCAACCATCGCCCAGGTTGAGGTACCCGTCCGTATCGCTAAAGTCAGTTTGCAGCGGATTCCCCACGTATTATCTAATGGTGCTGTAGCATTGTTGCAGTTTGTGGATTGTTGAAGAGAATAGGTTCCCATAGCCGTATACTGTCAACTTCTTCGTGCTTATCAAAAAAACCTATAAGATAGGCTTTCATCGCATACAGATAGTTAGAATCGAGAGCATCTTCTATTGCAATTGGGCCTATCGTATTATCCGTTATGAATGGTTTGCCGATTTCCTGGTAAAAAAGGCGGAGGTCTTTCAGGGATGATATGTCGTAATTAAATACCCCATCTCTAGTCATAGTAATAGGAATAAGCACAGGTGTAGTCAACTTTTGATTAACTATAATATCTCGCTCAATAATACTTCTCGACTCTGTCGTGACAACAGTGCTGAATCGCTTGGTGATATCTTGAGGCATAAAAGGAGACTCAGAGCTAAGAGAGCGTAAACAATGACCATCTTTATCAAAAAAACGAGAAAAAGTCCAACGCCGGAACATATAGGAGTCTGATTTCTGCAATTCAGCAACTCCACCAAAACATCGGATTGTTGTTCTCTTTTTCGCAACGTAGAACGAACAAGTATCGCGAGAAATGGTTAGCTTATTCCTACGGTTTTTTAACAACTTTGTCAAAGATTTTCTCCTTATAGAGATTTGGTCATGAAACAATAGGCTATCAGTGCTGTCATATCTATCTTCACTTAAGATGAAGTCAAGAAGCATTTTTTTATTTTTAGGGTACTCTCCATAAATATCCCGATAAAGGAATAATTCTTCAGCTAAATTAGCGATTCCTCCATAAGAGTAAAACGCCCTTCCGTTTTCATCTAAAACGCAAATTTGCCCAGTGGAAGGAAGACAAATAATAATTATCAATATAACAATAGATAATGTGTTCTTCATAAAACAAAGCTTATTTCCCAAATAAGTTGTAGTAAGAATGCATAAATGCATCCGCCTCTTTGGGCGAAAACAGAAGTTGAAGTGTTTGAAAACCAGCGTTAACCCCGTTAGACGGATTAGATGCTCTTAACCAATAATAATAATTCTTCGTAGTAAATGAGGCATTATAACTGGGCTTATCGGGCATTGCAATAATGCAGGATCTGGATGGGTCAGTTTCTGGTCTTTTCGGATCCTTTATATTCCAATAAACATTTCCAAGGTAGTTTGTCTCTCCATTGCTAAATAAGGTGCTATACCAGGGCTTCTTGGATTTAAACGAACCGACAGGCATTGTGGTAAATGTAATACCCTTATAGACAAAAGGCCGCCCTTCTCCAAGAGAGCGATTCTCCCCCAAAGGCATTTCAGGTATAAACATTGAAACTTTATTGTGAGAGAAGGTTTCCTCGTTTATCCTATCTGTCGCGTACGTTAGAATCAATTTATCGATTTTTTCATATACCTTCCCCTCTAAATCTGAATAATCAAGAATTCTTCCAAACAAGCTATAATACAATTGGTTTTCTTTGTCAACGAATGAAAAACTCATATCTTGTATGTAGTTTTTATTATGCATCTCTTCTTCGCTCAGTTGCCCTTCATAGTACTCGAATACTCCATTGCCTTTCTTATACCAATTTCTCCCCTCTGGATCCACAAACTTCATCGGATTCCCCGCGCAGAACAGATACGGCGAATGCAGATAATACTTCTCCGCCATCGGATCCTGCGAGAGCCATCTTCCGAGGGCGGGGTCATAGATGCGGGCGCCGAAGTCGTAGACGTTGAAGGCGGCGGCGGGGTTCCACTCCTTGCCCTGGTACTTCTCGGGCTGGAGGGCCGTCGAAGTCCCGGTCGGCAGCGGCCCGCCGAGGGGGTAGTAGTCGTCGGTCTCCAGGACCGTCCCGGAGTCATTCACGACCGCACGGACCGAGCCCAGGTGGTCCCGGACGAAATACCGCCTTGCCGAGACTCCCGTGGCAAGGTCCACGTATCCTCCGTCGAGCCGCAGGCGTTTGGCGGAGCGGGTGCCGTCGCCGACCTTCTCGAGGACGAGGTCCCCGCACCAGTCGATGGTGGTCGCAGTGCCGGAAACCGTCCGCACCTCCCGAAGTTTGGTGCCGTCGGCGGCATAGTAGTAGTTGATCGTCAATCCATTGGAGAACGTGACCGTCTGCGGGAGGTCGATCTCGTTCCAGGTGACGGAGGAGATCCCACGTCCAGAGTCCGTCGCCAGAGCCCCGTTGGCATTGTAGGTGCTGGCGCCAGCCGCAGCGTTGAAGTCCCCGCTATACGCCGCCGATCCGGAATCCGACACCGATGTCAGCTGGTTACCGGTGCGGGTGAGGGTCAGGTTGTCCACGACCCCCCAGGAGGAAGCGCCGGTCCTGCCGTAGCGCTGCAGGGTGGTGATGTTGCCGTTCCGGTCATACCCGGTGACTTTCTCCGTATAGTGATTGTTCACCGAAGAGCCCTCCTTGTAGACCGCATCCTTTAGACGATGGAGGCCGTCGTAAGAGAAGTCGTAAGCCATCCGGGTGCCGTTGGCGGAGCGCTTCCATCCCGTGGCGGATATGTCGGAGCCGTAGGTGTAGGAGAGGTCCTGGATGAAGGACGGGTGGGTGATGCCCGTCGTCCGGCTGCGGATGTCATAGGTGTAGGTTTCGTTATTCGTGGTACTCCCTGCGAACTTCCTGGACGAGAGCCGTCCCAGATTGTCGTAGCTGTAGCTGGCGATAGTCGTCGCGCTTGCATTCGGCAGTGTCAGGGTCTCGGAGGTCAGCCGGTCCACATGGTCATAGGACCAGGCACGTGTCTGGCTGGCCGGCGTGCCGCTGACGGAGGATGTACGCGTCGTGACGACGGATGCCGGCCGGTCGGTGTGGGTCCAGGTCTGTACGCGGGTGTCAAATCCGAGGTTGTCATAGTGGCCTATGACTTCCTTGGTGACCTGCCCCCGGCTGTCATAGTACCACGCGCGGGGAACGGAACTGGAAGAGGACGCGCCCAGGACCCGAAGCGCCTGCCCGGTCTTCCGCCCGATGCTCCAGGATCCCGTGGCGGGGAAATAGCTTGACGGGAAACCGGTCGTCCCGGCGAAGGAATAGTTGTCATAGTAGTTCGTGACCAGGACCGTGGGCGATGTGGTGTTGGACTGCCCGGTACACTCACCTTCGGTGACGACGCGCCCGAGGTTGTCATAAGTGAAGTAGTGCCAGCGGTTGGTCCCGGCGGCCCTGCGGCGCCCGTCCTGGACGTAGGCGGGACGGTCGTAAGCGTCGTATACGTATTGCACGTAATCCGCGCCCGGCCGCTGTTTCTTCGTGAGGTTGCCGCGGTCGTCGTAGGTGTACTGGAAGGCGAACCGCGCGAGGTTGGCGGACACCTGGTACTGGGGCTGGAGGACGAAACGGAGCTGCCCCCGGCCGTCGTAGATGTAGTAGGTGTCGCTATAGGTCGAAGTCCCATCCACCTGCCGTGTCATGACCGTGCGGCCCAGTTTGTCGGAGAATGTGAGGCTGACGGCGCCGTCCTCATCGGTGGTGCGGACGACGGAAAGGGATCCGGCTGCATAGTTGGTGGAACCGCCCGCGAGCGAAGTCCCGTTGACATAGTAGTATTTGCATACCGTGACGCCGGAGTCCGCGTTGCCGAGCCACTCGGTCTTGACCGGGTGTCCGGTTCCCGAAGCGCCGTACCAGGCGGCGCCGGGCCCGTAGGCATAAGGGATGCGGTTCAGGGAAGAAGCCTCATACACGTTCTCGGCGAAAGGGCGTGTCTCGGAGGAGCCGTAGGTGGAGGATGCGGCGCCGGCGAAGGCGGAGTCGGAGATGCGTGTGGTGGATCCGGTCACGACGGGCAGCCAGGAGCGGGTCTCCCGCCCGGCCTGGTCGTAGTCTGTGCGGGTGAGCAGGTTGTAGGTCTGGGAGGGCGTGGCATTGAGCTGCAGCTCCCCGGCGGGACGTCCGAGTCCGTCGTACAGGGCGGCGGACTCGATGCGTGCGGTATTGGCGGCGGCAGCATTCTTCTTGACGGAGCGCAGGACCTTGTTGGCAATCCAGTTGCTGCCGGAACCGGAAGCGAAGGTGTACGTGTAGGTCTCGATTTCGCCCTGGTCGTCGGCGACGCGGGACAGACGGCCGAGGGCATCGTAGAGATAATGGCGGCTAGCCCCGTCCGGACCCGTCTCCGTTTCGATGCCGAATCCCGGGACGTATTCAAACGTGGAGACGAGATGGGGGTAGGCGCTCAGCGAGGCGGGGGAGACCACGGCCGAGCGGAAGGACGCGAGCCGGGAGGAGGCATTGGATGTGGTGCAGGAGGCGAGGTTGTTGATGAGCGTCGTCCCCGCAGCGGAGCTGACCTGTGACCAGGTGAGGCCTTCGACCAAGGCGACCGGATAGCGGTATCCGTACCCCCAGATGAAGACGAACTTCCGTCCGTCGACGGTGGAGGCATAGCGCAGGTTCCCCGCGGAGTCGTAGTTGGAGTAGGAGATGAGCGTGCGGGTTGTGGTGCCGAGCGTCTCCTTGAGGGCGGAGGGCAGGTACATGTTGGAGTTGAAGGTGCCGTAGGTCGTCTCCCGCGTGCGCTGCAGGTTTCCTCCGTAATAGTACTGCTCCCGGACCGGGACATCCACGATGTTAGCGCCGGTCATTGCCGCGAAGGGGGATCCGGACATGTCGAAGGGATAGGTGTAGGCGGTCTTGGCGACCATGCCGTCGCTGTTGGTGACGGACTCGCTCAAGGGCTTCAGCGTCCGGAGGTAGTTGGAGTCGTAGGCATAGGTGGTGGCGACGGCGACGCCGGTGGTGTGGTCCGTGACGGTCTTGGAGGTGAGCAGGCGGATGCGGCGGTATCCGTTGCAGGAAGTTGCAACGACATTGTCCCGGAAGGTGTCTTCGTCCGGATAAGGGGCGTATGCGTCGGGGTCAGCCTGCGCATAGATGACCCCGATGCCCTTGCGTGCCAGCCGGACTCCGGTCTGGAAGCTGGCGGTCGCCGGAGACAGTTCCGTATAAGTATAATTTTCAGTAAGTTGGAGCGTGTAGCTGCTCCCTCCGTTGGATTTGTAGACTTCTTTTTTTGTCAGTATAGCCGGAACGGTTCCTTCATCGTTGTTATACAGGTTTGAGTAATACCTGTAATGCAGCGGAAGGTCGTACCAGTCCTCGTCGGAACCAGGATAGGTGCTTTCTTCGTCGAGCATATAGTAGTAAACATCCTTCCCGAGATTGGAGGCTGACGTGCCGCCGATGTATTCGGTCACAGCTCCATAGAAAACCGGGGCGCCGCTTCGTCCGGTAAGGGGGAGGACGGGGGAAGCGGCGGCGAAGAAATGTTCCCTGACGGCATCGTACAGTCCGTGGGCGCCATCATTGAGATAGTACCAGACATTATCATACCATGAATACAGGTCATCCGAGACGGGAACCGTAACCTGCCCGTCGGCATAGCTGAAGGAACGTTTCTCCAGCAGGGTACCGTCGTAGTCGTAATTGGAGATGGAAGAGACCCTCAGTCCTCCGATAGTGCTGCCGCCAACCTTGTTCGCTTCAAAGGCAAAGAGGGTTTTTCCTTTTGTCGGATAAGTGATGCTCTCCAGCGAGCACATTTTCATGGCCGGTTCGTAAGGGGACCTGTTGGCAGTCGTGTAGCCGGGCACGAGGCCGTTAGGGATATAATAAGCATTGTTCCTGGCATTGTTGAAGCCCCAGTAGTCCTCGTTCGTATAGGCGTCGGTTCCGGTTGGAGTCGTCCCTATGTTGGCGTTGTAGTGGTTGGGCGGAGTGGTGGAATTATAGGTGAAGGTCCAAGTCTCGGATGGAGCCGAGGACGAGGAGTTGCCCGTGATGGTGATGCCGTCAAGCTTGAGCCGGTAGTTCTTGACGGAGGAGCCAAAATACTGGTCGTTGTCGAACGCGACGTAGCGTCGGACGGTCCCGGCATCGGAAACGGTCATCCCTGTCAGGCGCTCTTTCTGTGCATCCTGGCGGTCGGTGGCATAAGCGAAAGAGACGGTGACGTTGCCCCAGGAGATGCTGTTCAAGCGGGGCGAGACGTAGTAATATGTCTTGTATGCCGGAGAGAGTGCGTTGAGCTGGCTGGTCTGCTGCGAGTAGGCTGGAAACCCGGCACCGGAGTTGGCCGTCCAGCTGACGACTTCTCCCTGCTCGGCATATTCCTCGCGGTAGCGGACGTTGTGCCCCTGCCCCTGTGTATAGGAGAAGGTGATGGTGTTGTGCCGGAATCCGGTGACGATGCGTGAGAGGTACCAGGCGCTGGTTGCGACCATGGCCCCGCCGGCACTGCAGGATTCCTGGTTTTCAAAGAAATACTGCGTTCCGTCGGTATCGGTAATCTTGAATCCATCAGAAGTGCGTTCTATTTTGATGGGCTCGTGAGGGATGGATAGGTATTGGCTGGTCGAAGCGGCATTCATCCGGAACACGCCGGCTTTTCCGCCGAAGTTATAGGAATAGCGGTCGCTTTCGCTGTCATAGAAGACACTTCCGGCAAAAACGCTATTCCAGAATGCTCCGCCGTGGCTGGCGTACAGATGTGTCTGGACATCAGACTTGGTCTTGAAGTAGAGGCTGTAATTTGTATTCTCGAAATCCGGAGCGGCACAGATGGAGCGGGAGATGACCCCTCCGGCGTTGAGTACCCAGCCAAGGCCTACCGGAGAAGAGACATCCATGACCCGGATGCCCCCTGCATGGTAGGAAATGGAAAAAGGGAGCTGGTAGTCTCCGGTGTCGAGGGTATAAAGGGGGATCTCGATCCTGGGAACGCCGGTGGAATAGTCCACGGGATACTCACCGTAGCGCGCATAGGCCGCGGACTGTGGACTGGGATGGATGACCGATTTGAGCAGGTCGTCAGCAACTGTTCGCAACTGCTCCTGCTGCGGGACGCGGGCCGTGTCAGCCCGGGCAGTGCTGTCCTTGCGGACAGGAGTCGCTGGCTGGGCGAGGAGAGGGGCTGCGGAGAGAATTGACAACAAGACTCCTACGCATAGTCTCGAATGAATGGGGATGACGGCGGGCATAGGTGGAAGGCGGATAGAGGTTGCTGCTCAAAGATAGTGAAAAGATTCTATTGTAAATAGGTAAAATTTGCAATAGTGGCGGCAAATCGTTAAATTTGTCCGGATATAAGTCAATACAAACAAATTAAATCATACCCATTTATGGCAACAACAGCTGATTTCAAGAACGGCCTTTTTCTCAGGTATAACGGCAAACCCTGCCAGATCGTGTGGTTCCAGCACGTGAAGCCGGGCAAGGGCCCCGCTTTCGTGAAGACCAAGCTCCGCAACCTGGAGAACGGCAACATCCTGGAGAACACCTTCACCGCTGGCATGAAGATCGAGACGATCGACGTCGAGCGCCGTCCCTACCAGTTCCTCTACGCCGAGGAAGACGGCTTCAACTTCATGCACGAAGAGACCTACGAGCAGATCCTGCTCCCGAAGGACCTCGTGGAGAACGCCGACCTGATGAAGGAGGGCCAGCACGTCGAGATGATGTTCATCGTGGGCGAGGAAAGGTGCCTCACCTGCGAGCTCCCGACCTACGTCACCCTCGAGGTCACGTATTCCGAGCCTGCCGTCAAGGGCAACACCGCTTCCACTTCCGCCCTCAAGGAGGTCACCCTCGAGACCGGCGCCAAGGTGATGGTCCCGCTCTTCATCGAAACGGGCGAGAAGATCAACGTCAACACTTCCGACCGTTCCTATGGCGGACGCGCCTAGTCCGGTCGGATACCTGCCTTTCTATAGCAGGGAGACCGATATTTACGCGCTCCCGGAGTTGGTGGAGCATCCCGTGGATGCCGCCTACCTCCGGGAGCTTGGCGTTTCCGTGACGCCCTCCGCCGAGACGCTGGCGGGCCTGGAACGCGGCTCGCGCATCTTTGCGCAGCGTTTCCGCGAGCGCACCCTGCTGCCCCATACCCGCTTCCGGACAGGCAGCATCGATCCGGCGCGCGAGGAACCCGAGATCCACAACTACACCGGCCGCTGCCCCACGCTGACCTACGAGATCAACCCCGTGCGGGGTTGCGGCGTGGGCTGCCAGTACTGCCTGGTGACGGACGGCGTGCACGAGCAGCCGCTCGTCGCGCTGGAGAACTATCACCTGTACGTCCGCCGTCTGCTGGACGAGATGAACGGTCCCGGCAGCGAAAACGCCAACCATTACTATTATTTCTCGCCCAAGACCGAAGCCTTCCAGGAACCGACGCTGCTGACCGGCATCGCCCACCGCATCCTGCGCGAGTTCATCGACCACTTCCGCCGCTGCCCGCAGTCCCGGGCCCGGCTGTTCATCGCTTCCAAGGCGGGGGCGAAGCACCTGCTGGTCGAGGACGGGGGCGAGTCGGTGCTCGACCTTTTCGCGCAGCTGCGCGGCCGGATGCAGTTCAATACCAGCGTGTCCATCATGCCGGACGCCTTCCGGGACCTGCTGGAGCCGTATGCGGCGCCGCTTTCGGAGCGCCTGCGGGCGGTGACGATGTGCCGGGAGCGGGGCATCCAGTCCAACTCCGCGCTGGTGCAGCCCATCTTCACCCCCTGGCTGTCGGATGAGCATATCAAGGCTTTCTTCGACGCCCTGCACGGGGCGGGCATCATCAACTACAAGCCGGAGTTCCTGACCGCCTGCATGGAGAACCTCTCGATGCTGGGACCGCTGCTCGGGCACTTCGACAAGGCCCTCGAGAGGCAGCTCTACGAGGATTACCTCCTGCCGTCCAACGCCGACCACCGCAAGCAGCGCGGCCGGACGGCGCCCGACCGCGCCCTCAGCCGCGAATCCATCGCCCGGATGTCGCGCTATACCGACACCCTCGGGATGAGCGTGAGCGTGTGCTACTGGGTGCGCAGCCAGCTGGGCATCACCGAGGCCGAAGTGCCGCTGATCAACCGCAACGGCTTCCAGTGCCTGGGCTACCAGTCCGAGCTGTTCCGCGATGTTCAGTGACCTCGCGCCATATTATTTCCGCTGGTATCACGAGCGCCCGGTAGGGATCACCCCGGCGCGCCGCGACGAACTGCGCCGCCTGCACGCCGTGCTGTACCGTTGCGCGGAACATTTCGCGCTGCACTACGAGGACTATGTCCCCGGACGCATCCCGCTGTCCGACAAGGAATTGGAGATCCTGGCCCTGCAATCCGGGACGCCTTTCCGCGCCGGTACCTGGCGGCCGGACTACCTGGTCGCCGCCGACGGCTCCCTGCAACTCTGTGAGATCACCTCGCGCTTCTTCGCCCACGGCATCTTCATGTCCTGCTTCGCGGAATACGCCGCCGACGCCTTCATGAAGCGTTTTCCGGGGCGGACGCGGGAGAGCCGCTACGGGGAACTGATGGATTACATGCGCGCGCTGCCCGGCGGCAGCCGGCGGATGTACGTGCTCAAAAGCGCGGACCGGACCAGTGAGATCCGGCTCTACCGGCGTTTCTACGAGCGGCAGGGCCTGACTTTCACGGAAATCACGCAGGACGAGGTGGAGTCGCGGCGCGGCGAATGGGCCCGCGAGGGTTCGTTCGTGGTGAGCGCCCTGAACCAGCGGGACCTGCTGGGCTACGGGATGGATACGCTCCGCGCGATGGTGGACGTGGGGATGGTCAGCGACTTCCGCAACATCTTCCTCATCCACGACAAGCGTTTCATGCGGCTCTGGTTCGAGGATGCCTTCACTTCCCGCTGCCTCTCGCCGGAGGACGCCGCCTTCCTGCGCGCCCACGCCATCCCCACGCGGATCTGCTGCGAGGAGGACGCGCAGCCCTGGCTGGAAGATGCCTTCCGCCACAAGGATGCCTATATCCTCAAGCCCTGGCGGCTCGGTAAGAGCGAGGGGGTGCAGGCCGGCCCGTTGACGCGCGAAAGGGACTGGCGGCGGCTCTGGAAGCCCGGTCCCGACGGGCGCCGCCCCGTGGACGGGATGGTCATCCAGCCTTTCCTGGAGCAGCGCAGCTTCCCGACCGTCTGGGAGGGGAAGCGCTACGGCGACTACCTCTGCGGGATGATGCTCTGCGTGGACGACCGCTACTTCGATTCCGGCCTGTTCCGGGCCTCGAGCCTGCCCGTGACCAATGTCGGGGACGACCGCAAGGCCTGTCCCCTGCAGACCGCCGACCCGGAGATCCTTTCCTGCTGCGACGTGCTATGACCCTTGCCGGCAACCAGCCCTATCTCTTCCCGTATCTGGGATACTGGCAGTTGATCCACGCGGCCGACCGCTTCCTGATCGCGGACGACTACGACTTCATCCGGCGCGGCTGGGTGACGCGGAACCGCATCCTGGTCAACGGAGAGGTGCAATATCTCCGCGTGGAGGTGCACCGGGGCGGGCCGTCGCGGCACATCTGCGACAAGCGCCTGGCCCTGACTCCGGACCGTCTGTCCGACAGGCTCCGCACCCTGGAGATGGCCTACCACAAGGCGCCTTTCTTCGCGGAGGGCTATGCACTGGCGGAGAAGGTGCTCGGCCTGCCGGAGGACAACCTGGCCCTGTTCCTCGAGCACGGCATCCGGCAGGTGTGCGCGTACCTCGGCATCGAAACCCCCATCGGCCGCAGTTCGGACCTGCCCGGCAACAGCCGTTTCAAGCGCGAAGAACGCATCTACGACTTCTGCGCCCGCCTGGGCGCCGACACCTACATCAACGCGCCGGGCGGGCAGCAGCTCTACTCCTTCGAGGAGTTCGAGAAGCGGGGCATCCGCCTGCGCTTCCTGCAGTCCAAGCTGCCGCCTTATCCGCAGTTCGGCGGGCCTTTCGTGGAACGCCTGTCCATCCTCGACGCCATCATGTTCAACAGTCCGGAGGCGCTGCACGCGATGCTGGACGAATATGTGTTCATCGATGGATGAGATCGTGGTCAGCGTCATCTGCCTGACGTACAATCAGGCGGATACCATCCGCGACGCGCTGGAGGGCTTCCTCGCGCAGCGGGCGCCGTTCCGCTTCGAACTGCTGGTGCACGACGACGCGTCCACGGACGGCACCGCAGACATCGTGCGGGCGTACGAAAGCCGCCGGCCGGACCTTGTACGCGGGGTGTACCAGACGGAAAACCAGTTCTCGAAGGGGGTGTTCATCGCCCGCGAGTTCCTCTGGCCGCTGGTCCGCGGCCGCTATGTGGCGCTCTGCGAGGGGGATGATTACTGGACCGACCCGCGCAAGCTGGAGAAGCAGGTGGCGGCGCTGGAGGCACACCCGGGAGTGGACATCTGCGCCCACCGGGCGCTGAAACTCACCGGCGGGCAGCCGCACGGCTACGTGGCCCCGCGGCTGCGGGATGCGCTCATCCCCGTGGAGGACGTCATCGTCGGCGGGGGCAACTTCGTGGCCACCGCGAGCCTGCTCTGCCGCACGGAGGCCTACCGGGCGTGGACGCCGCTGCGGCAGGCGCTTCCCAACGATTATTCCCTGCAGATCCAGGGCGCGCTGCGCGGCGGGATGCTTTACCTGCACGACTGCATGTCGGTGTACCGGACGGATGCGCCCGGTTCCTGGACCCGGAGCCACGGCCGCCTGCTGGACGCTCCTACGCGCAAGTTGGTCGGGGAGATGCTTGACGCCGCGGACGCCTGGACGGAAGGCCGTTACCACCGCGCCGTTGTGCTGCGCAAGCGCTATTTCGACTCCAATGCCCTGCTGGCGGAGCGGCGCTATGCTGCCCTGTTCGCCCCGCGCGAGATCGGCATCACCCTGCGGCGCGCCCTCCGCAGCCTTTCCGATGCATTCCGTAAACTCTTCCTGTCGCTTTCCCGATGAAGAAAACCACCGTCACCCTCACTTCGCTGCCTCCGTTCGAAGAGTTCTGCGCGCAGATCCGCCCGCTCTGGGACAGCCGCATCCTGACCAACATGGGCACGCAGCACGAGGCGTTCCGGGCCGCCCTGGAGCAGTACCTGGAAGTTCCGCACGCCGTGCCCTTTACCAACGGTCACCTGGCGCTGGAAGCCGCCCTGCGCGCGCTGCGCCTGCCGGCCGGGGTAGAAGTCGTCACCACGCCCTTCACCTTCGTATCCACGGTGCACGCCATCGTGCGCTGCGGCTTCGTGCCGGTGTTCTGCGACGTCCGGGAAGAGGACGGCACCCTGGACCCGGCGCTGTCGGAGTCCTTGCTGACGGAGCGCACGGCGGCGGTCCTGCCCGTGCACGTGTACGGCAATGTCTGCGACGTGGAGCGCATCGGGGCTTTCGCCGCCCGGAACGGCCTGAAGGTCCTCTACGACGCGGCGCACGTATTCGGCGTGCGGCTGCACGGGGAGAGTGCGGCGCGCTTCGGCGACGCCTCGGTGTTCAGTTTCCACGCCACGAAGGTCTTTTCAACCGTCG
The DNA here is from genome assembly GCA_947167015.1 of uncultured Bacteroidales bacterium. Classification (GTDB taxonomy): domain Bacteria; phylum Bacteroidota; class Bacteroidia; order Bacteroidales; family UBA932; genus Cryptobacteroides. The sequence goes on along the minus strand of CAMVGM010000006.1, from coordinate 33,185 downwards.
AGGGCGGGGCGGTGTGCACGGCCGACGGGACCCTGCTGCAGGCGTTGGAAGACGAGAAGAACTTCGGCATCCGGGATGAGGAGCACTGCGCCGCCGTGGGAGGGAACGCCAAGCTGAGCGAACTGCAGGCCGCGATGGGCCTGTGCAACCTGCGGCACCTGGAAGAGGAAATCGGCCTCCGGAAGGCCTGTGCGGCGCATTATGCCGCGCGGCTGGCCGGCCGGACGGAACTACGTATCCTCTCGCCCCGGCCGGGCGTGGAGGGCAACGGAGCCTACCTGCCCGTCGTGTTCGGGACGCAGGCGCTGCGCGACACCGTCTTCGCGCGCCTGGCCGCCGCGGACATCCTCGCCCGCAAGTATTTCTATCCGCTGGTGCCGGACCTGGAATGCTATGCCGGCACGCCCTTCGCGGCTGCGGCCCGCGTGCCGGTGGCCCGGAGCCTTGCCGCCCGGGTGCTGTGCCTGCCCCTCTTTGCCGGCCTGCCGGCCGACGAGGTGGACCGTATCTGTGACATCGTGCTTACAGCTGCTCGATCTTGAGCTGCTGGATCTTGAAGGATTTGCCCTTGGCGCTGACGAAGATGGTCACGGAGAAACTCTCTCCGCCGGCCTTGAGCGTGCCGAGGGCGTATTTCTTGTTGTCGCGCCCGGCGGTGTGGTTGATGGTGAAAGAGCGCGGGCTGTAGTTCTCGAAGAAGGTCTTGACGATCTGCTTGGCCTGGGCCTTGGAGGCGTTGCTCGCCTGGGAGATGACGGCGATCTCGAGGGTGTCGTCGAACCAGGCGGACAGGTTGTCGGCATTGCCCTGCGCCATATATTTGCTGATGGGGATGAACACGTCGAAACCGCCCGGCTGCGGCGCTTCGCGGGCGGAATTCTGGAGGTTCATCGCGGGCTGGGACTGCGGAGGACGGCCGAAACCGCCGGTGGTCTGAGCCGCCAGCCGCCCGCAGGTAAGCAGGGAAACCAGGATGAGTGCTATTTCCAGAATTCGTCGCACGCCTGAAAACTTTGCAAAATCCGAGCCACGTTACTATCTTTGTAATAAGATGCATATCACGCTGCTCACAGTCGGAAAGACGGACATCCCGTGGGTGCGGGAGGGGCTGGAGATGTATGTCTCGCGGCTGGGTCACTACGTCCCGTTCACGCTGAAGGAGATTCCCGAACTGAAAGGCGTTTCCGCGTTGGGCCGCGAGCAGATCAAGGTCCGCGAGGGGGAACTGATCCTGCGGCAGCTCAAGCCTGCCGACGAGGTGGTGCTGCTGGACGAGCACGGTCGCGAGTACCGTTCGCTGGAACTTGCAGACTGGCTGGGGAAGCGCCTGAACGCGTCCGGGCGCGACCTGGTCTTCGTGGTCGGCGGCGCATACGGCTTCTCCGATGCGGTGTATGCGCGTGCGGACGGGAAACTGTCGCTGTCGAAGATGACCTTCTCGCACCAGCTCGTGAGAACGATTTTTGCAGAGCAACTTTACCGGGCGTTCACCATCCTGCGCGGTGAACCCTACCATCACGAATGAAAGTGGGAAAGAACATCAGGGAATGGATCGCCGCGGCGTTATTCGTCGTCGGCGTGGCCTTGTTCATCTCCTCTTTCCGGGTGTCGCAGTCGTCCTGGGACACCACCTCGGCCGCCCGGCGTACGGAGCGCGTGCTGAACCGCCGCATGGCCTTGCTGGACAGCTACATGGAGAAGGCGCTCGCCCAGGATCCCGCCCAGTGGATGATGCTGGACGGGCTGCCCCGGGACATGGTGGTGTACCGCTATTGCCGGGACACGCTCCAGTCCTGGTGCCACGCCTTCCCGATCGCGAACGACAACATCAACCAGCGGGTGTATGTGCCTTTCCTGGCGGATCCCCGCATCGGCGCGGAATCCCCGCTGCTGCAGGCGGCCGACTCCGCCTCCTTCGTCAGCATGGGCACGCACTGGTACCTGCTCAAATCGGCCGGCGACGCTTCCGTGCGCGTCATCGCGGGCATGGAGGTGATGGACGACCTGCCGATGGGTGCGACCTCCCGGGTGAACCCGCGGCTGCACCTGTCCCGGAGGTACTCCATCCGGCCGCTCACGTCCAACGGCGGCACCGCCGTGAATGTGCAGGGCCGGCCGGTGCTCAAGGTGGTCTGCGAGTCGCTGACGATGGGCCGGGACGCCTCCCCGCTGCTCTGGCTGGCGCTTTCCCTGGTGCTGTCCGCCTTCCTGCTCTACCTGTCGGCGGAACGTTCGCGGCAGCGTTTCTATCTGGTTTCGGCCGGGATCGTCGCGGTTATCGCCGCCCTGTATTTCTGGGGGAAATACGCCCGGAGCCGGGTGTTGATCTTCTCGCCCATCCTCTACGCCGGCGGCGAGGTGCTGTACTCGCTGGGTGCGGTCATCCTCATCAACCTGGCCATCCTGATGGTCGCGGGCTGCGCCTACATGGTCCGCGCCGACATCGCGGCCTGGATGGATTCCCCGCGCAGGCGCCGCACCGTCGTGCTGGGCGTGGGCGCCGCCGTGCTCTGCATCCTGGCCTATTCCTATGCGGCGCTTCGGAGCATCGCGCTGAACTCGGGCTTCTCGCTGGAAATCTACAAGCTCGCACAACTTTCGCCTTTCTGCATCGTCGTCTATCTGTCCTTTATCGCGATGTTCCTCAGCGTGCCGCTCCTGCTGCAGCTGGCGGCTCCCGCCGTGGCGGGGAAGGACGGGCGCACTTTCGACGCCTTCTCGCTGACCGGACGTGTGGTGTATGCCGTCCTGGTGGCGGCGTACCTCGTGGTGACGGCGGGCGTGCTCGGCTTCCGCAAGGAGCAGGACCGCCTCGGGCTGCTGGCGAACCGCCTTTCCTTTGACCGCGACATCACGATGGAACTGCGCCTGCGGGGCATCGAGACGCAGATCGCCGACGATATGATCCTGTCGGCGCTGTCGCATTTCCCGGGCACGGAGCCGTCCATCCAGAGCCGCATCTCGGACTATTACTTCGCCGGCGGCGACCGGGAGTACCTGGTCTCGGTCCGGGTATTCAACGATTCCAACAATTCCCGGACGGCCGCCGCGGAATTCAATGCCGCCGTGGCCGACGGGGTGCCCATCTCCGACAATTCCCACTTCCTGTACGTGCGGGACGAGAGCGGCCGCCCCTATTATGTCGGCGTCTTCTTCTACCTGTCCGAGGACGAGAAGGTGTCGCGCCTGCTGGTGCGCCTGGAACCGCGTGAAACCCTCGGCGGACGCGGTTACGCGGGCATATTCGGCTTTACCTCGCCGGGGCAGGTGGTCCTGCCTTCCGGCTATTCCTATGCCCGTTATTCCGGACGGGAACTGAAGGCCTACCGGGGGCAGTATCCTTATCCTACGCGGGTGGAGGACGACCTGTACGTGCAGTTGTTCGGCTCCAGCAGCAACCGCCTCCGCCAGGAGGGCTTCATCCATTTCTGCTACGTGGTGGGCGACGGGGAGGCCGTGGTGATCTCCCGGGCCCGCGTGAGCGTGCTGTCCTATCTCGTGGCGGGCATCCTGGTGGCGCTGCTGACCTTCCTGGTGCTTTCGCTGGTGGTGCTCCGCAAGCCGAAGGTGTCGGTCTTCCAGCAGTCCTACTACAAGCGCCGGATCACGGGCGTGCTGCTCGTCTCCCTGCTCCTGACCCTGCTGGCGATGGCGCTGGTCAGCGTGCTGTTCGTCTATTCCCGCAACGACAGCAACCGCCGCACGGTGATGTCCGACAAGATCGGTTCCATCATCACGATGATGAACGCCGGCCTGCAGGGGATGCCTTCCGACGAGGCGACGGACTGGGCGGCGCTGCGCAGCCTGATCGAGCGCGTGGGCGGCGACACCGGCTCCGACATCACGCTCTACACCCCCGACGGCCGTCTGATGATGAGCACCACGCCGATGATCTTCGACCAGCGGATGGCCAGCAGCCGCATCGACGCCAACGCCTACTACAACATCATCTACCGCAACCGCCGCCACTTCATCCAGCCGGAGCGCCTGGGCATGCAGCGTTTCTACAGCATGTACGCCCCGCTCTTCGACGGGAACGGCCGGCTCCTGGCGATCCTGAGCTCGCCCTATAACGAGGAGACCTTCGACTTTGAGGAGGATGCCGTGATGCACTCGCTGACCATCATCTCGCTGTTCCTTCTCTTCCTGCTGATGGCGCTATTCATGGTGTCCCGCATCGTGGACCGCATGTTCAAGCCGCTCAGCGAGATGAGTTCCAAGATGGCCAACGCGGACCTCGGGTCCCTGGAGTACATCGACTACGACCGCGACGACGAGATCTCTTCCATCGTGCAGGCATACAACCGGATGGTGACCGAACTGTCCGAGAGTTCCCGCAAGCTCGCCCAGGCGGAGCGTGACAAGGCCTGGAGCGGCATGGCGCGCCAGGTGGCCCACGAGATCAAGAATCCGCTCACCCCGATGAAACTGCAGTTGCAGCGGGTGATCCGGCTCAAGCAGAAGGGCGACCCGGCCTGGCAGCAGCGCTTCGAGGAGGCCAGCGGGGTGATCCTGGACCACATTGACATCCTCACCGAAACGGCGAACGAATTCTCCACCTTCGCCAAGCTCTATACCGAGGAGCCCACCCGGATCGAACTGGACAAGCTGCTCCGCGAGGAGATCGCGATGTTCGACAACCGGGAGAACATCCGCTTCGACTATCTCGGCCTCTCCGACGTCGTCGTGGAGGGACCCAAGCCGCAGCTCACCCGCGTGTTCGTGAACCTGCTCGGCAACGCCGTGCAGGCCATCGGCGAAGCGCCGGACGGGCACATCGTCGTGTCGCTGCGCAAGTCGGTGACGGACGGCTTCTGGGACATCGTGGTGGAGGACAACGGCCCGGGCGTGTCCGAGGAGAACGTCGAGAAGCTGTTCACTCCGAACTTCACCACCAAAAACGGCGGCTCCGGCCTGGGCTTAGCCATCAGCCGGAGCATCCTGGAACGTTGCGGCGCCAGCATTTCCTACTCCAGGTCCTTTACCCTGGGCGGCGCCTGCTTTACCGTAAGATATCCTATTTGAGGAAGGTATCCCGCATCGGGTTGAAACAGTCGATGAGGATGCCGTCTTCAAGGCAGACGCAGCCGTGCTCGATGTTCGGCTGCTTGTAGAGGGCGTCGCCGGCCCGGACGATCTTGGTCACGCCGCCGACGGTGAATTCGAAGACGCCGGATGCGACGTAGGTCACCTGGGAATGGGGATGGCTGTGCATCGCACCTTCCTGTCCTTTCTTGAACTTGACCTTGACCATCATGATGTTGTCGTTGTAGCCGAGGACCTGGCGCACGACGCCGCCGCCGGCGTCTTCCCAGGGCGTCTCCGCCTCGAAAATGAAATTGGCGCTTTGCTTTGTCATCGTCTGTTCGTTTTGGGTTTGCTGGGGTTCGGGGTTTTCCTTCGGACGGGTGGCGCAGGAGGCCGCCGCGAGCAGGATCGCTCCGAGGGTTAAAATGGTTAATGATTTCTTCATATTGCGGGAGATATTTCTTCAAAGATAGGGACATTTTTCTTATCTTTGAAACATTACAAACCAAAATCAGATGAAAACCACATCCGGCCGAATCGGCCTTTTCCTCCTCCTTTTGCTGCCGATCAGCGTCTCCGCCCGGCCCAAATCCCTCGAAGCGCAGGCGCTCGAGACGATGAAGACGGCCACGCAATACATGATGGACGTCGTGGGCTACCGGGGCGGTTTCGTATGGAACTATCTGCCCGACCTGTCCCGCCAGTGGGGTGAGATGGAAGCGAAGCGCACCATGGTCTGGACCCAGGACCCCGGCACCCCGCAGATGGGCCAGCTGCTGCTGGACGCCTACCACGCCACCGGCGACGAGTATTATTATGAAGCCGCGAAACAGGTGGCCCAGGCCCTGATCTGGGGCCAGCACGAAAGCGGCGGCTGGAATTACACCTTCGACTTCGCCGGCGAGGCCTCCCTGAAGGACTGGTACGCGACCGTCGGCCGCAGCGGCTGGCGCCTGGAGGAGTTCCAGCACTATTACGGCAACGCCACCTTCGACGATTCCTGCACCTCGCAGTGCGCGAAATTCCTGCTGCGCATCTATGCCGAGAAATACGACCCTTCGCTGCGCCCCGCGCTCGACAAGGCCATCCGTTTCGTGCTGGACAGCCAGTATCCCAACGGCGGCTGGCCGCAGCGCTGGCCGCTGATGTACGACCATCCCTTCCAGGGGCGCGCGGACTACTCTTCCTTCATCACGCTCAACGACGACGTGATCCCGGAGTGCATCGATTTCCTGGTGCAGTGCTACCAGACCCTCGGCCTGCCGGGCCTGAAAGAACCGATCTACCGGGCGATGTACCTCTGCATCCTGCTGCAGCAGGGGGCGCCCTACGCCGGCTGGTCCGACCAGTATTATCCGGACAGCCTCAAGCCCGCGCACGCCCGTTCCTACGAGCCGCGCGCCATCAGCACCAGCTGCACGGCGGCGATGGTCCGACAGCTGATGGCGTACTACCGCCTGACCGGCGACACCCGTTTCCTGCAGGGCATCCCCGCGGCGCTGGACTTCATCGAGTCCTTGAAACTGCCGGCCTCCGAAGAAGCCCGCTGGGGCCGTCCTTCCTCCGACCCGGACGCCATCCTCGTGCCGCGCTTCATCGATCCCGATACGGGCGTCCCGCAGTACGTCCACCGCGTGGGAAGCAACTGGTACAACGGACATTACTTCACGAACCAGGACATCTCCGGCACCATCGGCCACTACAGTTCCGCGGCGCGGATCAATGTCAAGGCGCTCCGCCGCCAGTACGAGGAACTGAAGGCGCAGCCGCGGGAGGAGGTCGTCAAGGGCTCCCCGCTGCTGGAGACGGGCCTGGTCCCGCTGCCGAAGTATTTCGCCACGGTCCGCGGCCAGCGGGAGGACGTGAAGGACATCATCGCCGCCCTGACGCCGGAAGGATACTGGCTGAGCCCGCTGGGCAGCACCTCCAATCCCTACAAGCCCGGTGCTTCTACCACGCCCAGCGACGCGACGGAGTACGCCTCCACCAACGTGGGGGATGAATACGACACTTCGCCCTACCGCTGTACGGACGGCACGATGTGCATCTCCACCCGGGACTATATCAACAAGATGGCGACCCTGATCCGTTTCATCGACAAAGACGCTGAACAATGATACGCTTGCTTTTTTCTCTTTTGCTTCTGGCCGCTCCGCTTTCCGTTTCCGGACAGGCGGCCCAGGATGCGCCTTTCGGCTGGGCGGCCGCCCTTTCGCCGGCCGAAGGTGCCGGTTATGACCTGACGGGCGGCAATCCCGCCCGCACCATCGTGCTGCAGAGCAACGGCTTCGACATGCGCGAAGACGTGATCAAGGCGATGAAGGACTACGACGTGGTCGTGTTCGACGGCGCCCGCGGCGACTTCATCATTTCCAGCGGAATGTCTTTCCGCGGCCTGCGCGGCAAGACCCTGCTGGGCGTGAACGGGGCACGCATCCGCACGCAGTTCCAGGTCACGCCCGAAATCCATCAGCTGCTGGATTCCGTCGGGGTGAAAGCGATGTCCGACCAGGGCGGCGGCGGTCTGCTGAGCAACGGCGCCCGCGTCGCGGAAGAGCGCGAACAGCACGTCCGCCAGGCCATCATCGACCGGTACGGCGACGCCTCCGAGCAATACCGCCGCGCCGGCCTGTTCAGTTTCGCCGCCTGCGAGAACATCATCCTGCGCAACCTCTCGCTCGTCGGCCCCGGCGCCATCGACGTGGGCGGCGACGACCTGCTGACCCTGAACACCGGCTGCCGGCACGTCTGGGTGGACCATTGCCGCTTCCTGGACGGGATGGACGGCAATTTCGACATCCGTCCCGGGGTGGACTTCGTCACCGTGAGCTGGTGCGTTTTCGAGTATTCCGACCGCTCCTACGGCCACCAGGCCTCGAACCTGATCGCCGGCACCATGAATCCGTCCGGCCTGGAACAGATCCTCCACATCACCTTCGCCTGCTGCATCTGGGGGAAAGGGGTGCAGGTGCGCATGCCCGTCATCACCTGCGCGGACGCCCATCTGCTCAACAACCTGTACGACTGTGCCGGGAACGAATATCCGGCCGTGAACGCCTGCTTCGGCTCGCGTACCTTGCTGGAAGGGAACTATTTCGACCGGGGCGTGAAGAACATCTTCCTGGCGGAACCGGACGCGCTGGCCTGGCAGTTCCGGGGCAACGTCTTCCGCGAGAAGTTCAAGCCGGCGGATCACGGGACGGTGACGGTGCCCTATGCCTACACGGCCCTGCCGGCCTCCAAGGTCCCCGCCGTCGTGCGCAAGGGTGCCGGCCCGACCCTGGACCTGCCCGTGCCGGAATCGTCCGTCGATTTCACCATCCATCTGATGGGGGATTCGACGATGGCCGACAAGGACATCAGCGGCCTGAACCCCGAGCGCGGCTGGGGGATGGTGTTCGAGAACTTCCTGGACAGCCGCGTGCGCGTGATCAACTATGCCAAGAACGGCCGCAGCTGCAAGACGGCCATCGCCGAGGGCATCTGGGACCGCGTGAAGGCCAACATCCGCCCGGGCGACTATCTCTTCATCGAGTTCGGCCACAACGACCAGAAACCCAACGGCAAGGGCTACGCGCCCGCCTGGACGGAGTGGCAGGACTACCTGCGCCTGTTCATCGATACAGCCCGCGAACTGGGCGCTACGCCGGTCCTGCTGACCCCGGTGGCGCGCCGGCATTTCTATAACAACGTGCTGGACGAGACCACGCACGGGGAGTACCCGGCCTCGATGCGCGCCGTGGCCGCCGAACGCGGCGTGACCCTGATCGACATGGAGCAGGCCACCATCAAGTGGCTCAAGGAGGCGGGCGACCTCGCCTCGCGGCCGTATTTCATGTGGCTGGAGCCGGGCACCGTGCCCGCCAAGCCGCAGGGCATCCAGGACAATACGCATTCCACGCCGCTGGGCGCCCGCCGCAACTGCGACATCGTCTGCGACTCCATCCGCGTCAAGCTGCCGGAGATCGCGGAGCACCTGGTGCACTGGGACGCCGTGGTGGACCGGCAGGGCCGCGGGGATTATCTGACGGTGCAGGCCGCCATCAACGCCGCGCCGGACGCGCTGCACGACGGGCAGTACACCATCCTCATCAAGCCCGGCGTCTATCGCGAGCGCGTGATCATCCCTTGGAACAAGCGCCACCTGCTCCTGAAGGGCCTGGACGCGGAGAATACCATCATCGTGTACGGGAACTACGCCGCCTTGCCCTGGGGCAACGCCGAGGGCACCGTGGGCACCTCCGGCAGCGCGACGATGTTCGTGCACGCGGAGGACGTCACGCTGGAAGACCTGACGGTGGAGAATGACGCCGGCCGCGTGGGCCAGGCGGTGGCCCTGTTCACCAACGGCGACCGCTTTACCGCCCGCCGCTGCCGCTTCCTGGGCAACCAGGATACGCTCTATACCTTCGGGAAGTACTCCGAGGACGGCAACCACATCCGCAACTCCTTCTTTGACTGCTACATAGAGGGGACCACGGACTTCATCTTCGGCAGCAGCACCGCCTGGTTCGAGCGCTGCGAAATCCGTTCTCTGGCCGACAGCTACGTCACGGCCGCATCCACCCTGGAAGGCCAGCCTTTCGGCTATGTCTTCAAGGATTGCCGCCTGACGGCCGGCCCCGACGTGAGCAAGGTCTATCTGGGCCGTCCCTGGCGGCCGTATGCGCAGACCGTGTTCCTGAACTGCGAACTCGGCGGACACATCCGTCCCGAGGGCTGGCACAACTGGGGCAGCACCGACAAGGAAAAGACGGCCTACTACGCCGAATACGGCTGCACCGGCCCCGGCTCCGCCACCTCCGGCCGGGTGGGCTGGTCGCACTTGCTGACCGCGGAGCAGGCCGCCCGCTATACTTATGAAAACGTGATGAAGTCCGCCCGATGAAACTGCAGATGAAAAAACGCACAAGCTTGCTTCTGGGCATGCTGGCGGCCGTTTCCGGCCTGTCGGCCCGGACCCCGGAGAATGTCCTCTGGTTCGACAAGCCCGCGCAGGCCTGGGAGGAAGCGTGGCCGGTGGGCAACGGTCGCATCGGCGCCATGGTCTATGGCGGCACCGAGGTGGAGGAACTCCAGCTTAACGAGGAGACCATCTCCACGGGCGGCCCCTACGAGAACTGGAATCCCAAGGCGCTCCAGAACTTGCAAAAGATCCGGGACCTGATCTTCTCCGGCCGGTACGAAGAAGCCCAGCAACTGGGTGACGAATGTTTTCTTTCGCCCGTGGGCGAGGAGATGCATTACCAGACCGCCGGCTCGCTGAAAATCAGGTTTGCAGGCCGCGAAGGGGCCGTGACGGATTACCGGCGCGAGCTGGACATCGACCGGGCGGTCGTGCGTACCAGTTACAAGGTGGGCGGCGCGGAGTACGTCGAGGAGGTATTCTCCTCCTTTACCGACCAGCTGATCATCGTGCGCCTGACGGCTTCCCGCCCCAGGTCCATCAGCTGCGAGCTCTTCTACGAGACCCCGATGAAGGACACGCGCGCCAGCACCCCGGGCGGGAACATCCTGCGCCTGGAGGGCAAGGCCGACGACAAGGGCGGCATCCCGGGCGCGATCCGCTACGTCAACGATACGAAGGTCACGGCCAAGGGCGGCAAGGTGAAGGCTTCGGACGGGATGCTGCGCGTCGAGGGCGCCACGGAACTCCTGCTGCACATCTCGCTGGCCACCAACTTCGTGAATTACAAGGACGTGAGCGGCGATCCCTTCGCCCGCAACGCAGCCTACCTGAAGAACGCTTCGAAGAAGTATGACAAGGCGCTCGCTGCGCACGTGGCTGCCTACAAGGAGCAGTTCGACCGCGTGAAACTGGACCTGGGGACTTCCCATTACCAGGAACGCCCGGTCAATTACCGCATCCTCGCTTTCCAGTGGACCGAGGACGCACCGCTGGTAGCGACCTATTTCCAGTACGGACGCTACCTGCTGATCAGCTGTTCGCAGCCCGGTTCGCAGCCGGCCAACCTGCAGGGCATCTGGAACCAGCGCATTAAGGCGCCCTGGTGCGGCAATTATACGACCAACATCAACCTGGAGATGAACTACTGGCCGGCGGAACTGACCAACCTGCCGGAACTCCACGAGCCGCTGTTGGAGATCATCCGCGACTTTTCCGAGAGCGGAGCCAGGACGGCGCGGGGCATGTACGGCTGCCGCGGCTGGGTCCTGCACCACAATTCCGACCTGTGGCGCATCACCGGCGCCCTGGACTATGCCTACTGCGGTCTCTGGCCGATGGGCGGCGCCTGGCTGTGCCAGCACCTCTGGGACCGCTACCTGTTCAACGGCGATGAAAAGTACCTCGCCGAAGCCTATCCGCTGATGAAGGGCGCGGCCGAGTTCTTCGTGGACTTCCTGGTCGAGGACCCCCATACCGGCTACCTCGTCGTCGTGCCTTCCGACTCGCCGGAGAACCGGCCTTCCGGCCGGACTTCCAACATTTTCCCTGCCATCACGATGGACAACCAGTTGGTGACGGACCTGTTCACCAACACCGCGCGCGCCGCGGCGATCCTGGGGCAGGATGCGGCTTTCGCAGACACGCTGGACGCGATGCGCCGCCGCCTGCCGCCTATGCAGGTCGGCCGGCACGGGCAGCTGCAGGAATGGTGGGAGGACTGGGACAACCCCAATGACCACCACCGCCACGTCTCGCACCTCTGGGGCTTCTATCCGGGCTACCAGATATCGCCTTATCGCACCCCGGTGCTCACCGAGGCCGTGCGCAACACCCTGATCCAGCGCAACGACGCCTCTACGGGCTGGTCGATGGGCTGGAAGGTTTGCCTCTGGGCGCGGATGCTGGACGGCAACCACGCGTTCAAACTGATCAGGGACCAGCTTTCGCTGGTCAATCCGTCCAGCCAGAGCGGCCAGTCAGGCGGCACCTACCCCAACCTCTTCGACGCCCATCCGCCGTTCCAGATCGACGGTAACTTCGGCTGTACGGCCGGCATCGCGGAGATGTTGCTGCAGAGCCACGACGGCGCCGTGCACCTGCTGCCCGCCCTGCCGGATGCACTGGCGGACGGCAGCGTGGAGGGCCTGCGTGCCCGGGGCGGTTTCGTGCTGGAGCGGCTGGCCTGGAAAGACGGGCACATCGTCGAGGCGCGCCTGCGTTCGACCGTCGGGGGGAATCTCCGCCTGCGTTCCTACGACGCCCTCTCGGGCGAAGGCCTGAAGGCGGCCGAAGGATCCAATCCGAATCCGCTTTTCGCCCCGCAGGAGATCGCCCGTCCGCGGGTCAGCGAACAGGCCCCGCTGCGCGGCTACGTGGCCCCGAAGGCCTACGAATATGACGTCGAGACCGTTCCCGGGCAGGTGGTGACCGTGCGCTTCGATGCGGCGGCCGCGGACCGCGCGGACGCGGTCGTGGCAGCCGACGGCAGCGGCGATTACAGTTCTCTGCAGGCGGCTATCAATGCGGCGCCGGATTTCAGCGAGCGCCGCTGGGTCATCCTGATCAAGGACGGCGTGTATGACCAGGAGAAACTGCTGGTCCCGGAGAGCAAGAAGAACATCACCCTGCGCGGGCAGAGCCGGAAGGGCACCGTGGTGAGCTACCATATGTACGACGGCCCGGACATCTACGCCGGGGCGCGCCTCCCGCTGGAGTCGGCCCGTCGGTGGATGCGTTCCGACCCCATCCTGCTCAAGACTTCCGCCACGCTGACGGTGGTGGGCGAAGGTTGCCGCATCGAGCACCTGACGCTCGCCAATACGGCCGGCCCCGTGGCCCAGGCGCAGGCCATCGCGCAGTTGGGTGACAGGCTCTATGTAACTGACTGTGACATAAGCGGATATCAGGATACGATGTACCTGTGGAAGGACGGCAAGCGTTCCTATTTCGAGAACTGCCTGATCGTCGGCCGCACGGATTACATCTACGGCGGCGGCATCGCATGGTTCGAGAACTGCGAAATCCGCTCCTGGGGCGGCGGCTGGGTCACGGCCCCCTCCACGCGCCGCGACCAGCCCTACGGCTTCGTGTTCAACCGCTGCCGCTTCACCTATGCTTCCGGGTCCCCGCGCAACGGGGACGACGGCCGCAGCATCGCGATCGGGCGTCCCTGGCACAATTATCCGAAGGTGGCCATCCTGAACTCCGATCTTTGCGACGAGATGGATCCGCTCGGCTGGCCGACCAACTGGGGCAAGCCCTACGTGGAGACGAGCCCGGACCTGCACCTCTATGAATATGGCAACCGGGGCCGTCGCGCCGACATGTCCGGCCGCGCGAAATGGACGGGCCTGCGCGCCCTCACCCCCGCCGAAGCGGCGGAATATACTGTAGAAAACGTCCTGGGCGGCGACCCCGCCCGCTGGTAATCCCTGTAACAAGATGCGTAAATACTTGCTGTTGTTTGCGTTGCTGCTCAGCGCAGCCGTGACCCGGGCGGAGAACTATCCCTACCGCTCGGACTATCTCTGGGTGACCGTGCCCGACCACGCCGACTGGATTTACAAGACCGGCGAGAAAGCCACCGTCCGGGTCCAGTTCTTCAAATACGGCATCCCGCGCGACGGGGTGGTCGAATACACCCTCGCGGACGACCGTCTGGCGGATGACAAGTCCGGCACGGCCACGCTCAAGGGTGGCGCCTGCACCATCGACATGGGCACCCGCCGCACGCCCGGCTTCCGGGACCTGCGCCTCAGCCTGACCCTCGACGGAAAGACCTACAAGCACCACATCAAGGTGGGCTTCTCGCCGGAGAAGATCGTCCCGTACACGCAGGAGCCGGCGGATTTCAGCGCTTTCTGGCAGCAGACGCTCGACGAAGCCGCGGGGACGCCGCTGTCCTACACCCGCGAGCGCTACCCGGAACTCTGCTCGGACAAGGTGGACTGCGACATCGTGAAAATCCAGGTAAACGCGCGCCAGTGCCTCTACGCCTACCTGTTCATGCCTGTCGGGGCGAAGAAAGGCGCCCATCCCGCCGTGTTCTGCCCGCCGGGTGCCGGCATCAAGACCATCAAGAATCCCAAGCCTTTCTATGCCGAGAACGGATTCATCCGGCTGGAATTGGAGATCCACGGCCTGGATCCCCGCATCAGCGACGAGACCTTCGCCGAGATCACGGCGGCCTTCAATTCATCCACCAACGGCTATCTGGAGAATGGGATCGACTCCCGGGAGCGCTACTATATGCGCCACGTGTACGTGGGCCTGGTGAAGGCCGTCGACCTGCTGACCTCGCTTCCTGAGTGGGACGGCAAGAACATCGCCGTGCAGGGCGGCAGCCAGGGCGGGGGACTGGCCCTGGTCGCTGCGGGCCTGGACAAGCGCATCACGCAGTGCGTGGTCAACCATCCGGCCCTGGCCGACATGGCAGCCTATGCCGAAGCGGGGCGCACGGGCGGCTATCCCCACATGAGCCAGGAAATCCTCACGCCGGAGCACGTCCGGACGCTGTCTTATTTCGATGCGGTCAATTTCGCCCGCCACATCAGCTGCCCGGTCCGGATGACCTGGGGCTACAACGACGACGTATGTACGCCGACGACCTCCTATGCGGTCTGGAATACCCTGACCTGTCCCAAGGAGGCCGTCATCACGCCCGTCAACGAGCACTGGACGAGCGCGGATACGGAGCAGGGCCACATGGAGTGGATCCTGCAGCACCTGAAGTAGCGGGAGGCGGAAAGGGCCGCCGGGCACTATCTGCGCCCGGCGAGGTCCTTCTCCGTAATATAAGGAAGACGGTTGTCCGCAATGACCTTGCGGGCCAGTTCCGCCTCGTCCGTCCGGAAGACCAGGATGCCCCGGCCGTCCAGCAGGAAGGCGTACATATAGGTGATGTCCACGCCGGCTTCGCCCAGGAAGCGCACGACGTCGGCCGCACCGCCGGGCTGGTCGTCCAGCTCGAGCGCGAACACGTCCGAGATGGCGACGGCCACGCCCGCCTGCTTGAGTTCGGCGCAGGCGCGCTGCGGCTCGCTGCAGATGATGCGGAAGATGCCGTATTCGGCGGTCTCCGCGATGGTGCAGGCGATCATCTGGATCTGCGACTGCTTCATCAGTTCCAGGACCTTGAGCAAGGTGCCGGTCCGGTTCTCGATGAAGATGGATAATTGGCTGATGGTCATATGCTTAGTGTTGAGGTCAATACAGTTTCCGTTTGTCGATGACGTGGGCGCTCTTGCCCTGGCTGCGCTCGATGGTGCCGGGGGCCTTGATCTGCACCTTGGCGCTGATGCTCAGCACGCTGCGCAGTTTCGCGGCAAGCTGTTTCTCCAGTTCGGCGATGGCCACGGGCGAGTCGAGGGTGGCGGTGAAGTATTCCTGGCGCAGTTCGACCTGCACCATCAGGGTGTCGAGGTTGTTGATGCGGTCCACGATGAGCATGTAAACGGGCGCGAACTCCTTCATCGTAAGCACCACGCTCTCCACCTGGGACGGGAAGACGTTGATGCCGCGGATGATGAGCATGTCGTCGCTGCGGCCGTGGATGGCGGACATCCGGACGTTGGTGCGCCCGCAGGGGCACTCCCCGGGCAGCAGGCTGCAGAGGTCGCGCGTGCGGTAGCGCAGCACGGGCATGCCCTCCTTGGTGAGGGTGGTGAACACCAGTTCGCCCGTCTGTCCGGCGGGCAGCGGCTCGAGGGTGACGGGGTCGATGATTTCCGGGAAGAAATGGTCCTCGTTGATGTGGGAGCCGTGCTGGCAGTCGCATTCGTAGCTCACGCTCGGGCCCATGATCTCGCTCAGGCCGTAGAGGTTGAAGCCCTTCAGGCCCAGCCGGTCCTGGATTTCGGTGCGCATGTTTTCCGTCCAGGGTTCGGCGCCGAACGCGCCCACGCGCAGGTGGATCTGGTCCTTGGTGATGCCCAGGCGGTCCATCGTCTCGGCGAGGTAGAGGGCGTAGGAGGGCGTGCAGGCGATGCCGGTGATGCCCAGGTCGCGGATCAGGCGGGCGTGCTTCTCGGTGTTGCCGGTGGAGGCGGGCACGACGGCCGCGCCCACCATCTCCACGCCGTTGTGGGCGCCCAGTCCGCCCGTGAACAGGCCGTAGCCGTAGGAGACGGAGAAGGTGTCGTCGCGGCCCACGCCGTAGGCGCTGAGGCTGCGCGCCATGCATTCGCTCCAGATGCTGATGTCCTTGCGGGTATAGCCCACGATGGTGGGGTTGCCGGTGGTGCCGGACGAGGCGTGGATGCGGATGATCTCGCTCTGGGGAGCGGCCTGCAGGCCGAAGGGATAGTTGTCGCGCAGGTCCTTCTTGGTGGTGAAGGGGAGCTTGACGATGTCGTCGATGGTGCGGATGTCGGCGGGGGTCAGGTCCATCTCCTGCAGCTTGTTGCGGTAGAAGGGGACGTTGTGGTAAACGTATTCCACGATCTTGCGGAGACGTTTCCCCTGGAGCTCGCGCATCTGCTCGCGGCTCATGCATTCCTTGGTGGGGTTCCAGATCATATAATACTACTTACTAACGGTTTTCAGGCTGTGGCTCAGTCCCGCCTCGAAGGCGCGCAGGTTGGCCTCGACGACCTCCTGGCCCTTGCGGGCGAAGACACGGGCGACGGCGGCGCGCAGCTGCTCCTCCGACAGGAGCGGCAGGTACGGGGCGGCCATGCCCAGCAGGACCATGTTGGCGCTGCGGGGGCTCTGCAGTTCGCGGGCGATCTCCTCGATGTCGAGCCGGACCACGCGGGGCAGGGCGTCGAGCTCGGTGAGCAGGGCCGCCTCGGCGGGATAGTCGGGGATGTTGACCAGGGGCCGGGACGAGGTGACCACCACGCCGTCCGCGGACAGCCAGGGCAGGTAGCGCAGGGCTTCCATCGGCTCCATCGAGAGGATGAGGTCGGCACCGCCGAGGGGGATCTGGTCGCTGTGGATGGGCCCGTCGCTGAGGCGCAGGTCGCTCTGGACGTCGCCGCCGCGCTGGCTCATCCCGTGCACTTCGGCCTGCTTGAGCTGGATACCGGCCGCCGTGGCGGCTTCGCCGATGATGGTGGCGATGGAGAGGATGCCCTGTCCTCCCACGCCTGCGAGTTTGATGTCTGTCTTGCTCATTTCGCCTGTTTTTTTGCGCGCAGCTTGCGGCCGAGCGTCTGCATGCACTCGCGCTGCGGGATGATTACCGAAACACCTTTATATTCAATTTCTTCCCGCAGGATGCGGGTGATTTCTTCCATATTCTTGGGAAGCGGGGTGACCACGTGCAGGTGCTCCCGCTCCACGCCCAGGGCGAGGCAGATGGCCTCGAACTTGTGCGTGCCGGCGGAATCCTGCCCGCCCGTCATCGCCGTGGTCAGGTTGTCGCTGATGATGACGGTGATGGGGGAGCGGTCGTTCACGGCGTCCAGCAGGCCCGTCATGCCGGAGTGGGTGAAGGTGGAGTCGCCGATGACGGCGATGGCGGGATACAGCCCGGCGTCCGCGGCGCCCTTGGCCATCGTGATGGAGGCGCCCATGTCCACGCAGCTGTCGATGGCGCGGAACGGCGGCAGGGCGCCGAGGGTGTAGCAACCGATATCGCCGAAGATGCGTGCGCTGGGGTATTCGGCGGCAACCTTGTTCAGCGCGGTATAAACGTCGCGGTGGCCGCAGCCCTGGCAGAGCTGCGGGGGGCGGCCGGCGATCTGCGCGGCGGGGCCGAAGGGACCGGCGTTGGTGATGCCGAAGGCGGCCGCCACGTTGTCGGGATTCAGTTCGCCCGTGCGGGGGAGCTGCCCGTCGAGGCGTCCGCCGACCGGGTAGCCGGCGCCGAGCAGCCCGCGCACCTGCTCCTCCACGAAGGGCTGGCCGTCCTCGACCACGAGGATGCGGCTGCAGTGTGCGGCGAGTTCCTGCACCAGCGGGGCGGGGACGGGGTACTGCGTGAGTTTCAGCAGGGACGCCCCCTGCGGGCCGGCCTCCCGGACATAGTTATAGCCGGTGCCGACCGCAATGATGCCCAGTCCTCCTTTCTCTTTGAGTTCCAGGGTATTGTGTCCGTCGGAACAGGATTTTTCCGCGAGTTCCGGCTGTTTGGCGATGAGCGCAGTGTACTGGCGGCGGGCGTTGCCCGGCAGGAGCACCCAGCGGGTGCGTTCGCTGTCCGGGGACAGCACGCGCTGCGGCTGCGGCTCGCCCACCTCCACCGCGGCGCGGGAGTGCGCCAGACGGGTGACGGTACGCATCAGCACGGGCAGGCGGAGTCCCTCCGACAGGTTGAAGGCGTAGGCCATCAGGTCGAAGGCTTCCTGCTGGGAGGAGGGTTCCAGGACGGGGACCAGGGCGAACTTGCCGTAGAAACGGGAGTCCTGCTCGTTCTGGGAGGAATGCATCGAGGGATCGTCGGCGGCAAGCACGACCACGCCGCCGTTCACGCCGGTGATGCCGGCGTTGATGAAGGCGTCGGCGCAGACGTTCATGCCCACGTGCTTCATGCAGACGAGCGCCCGCCGGCCGGCATAGGACATGCCCAGGGCGGCTTCCATCGCCGTCTTTTCGTTGGTACACCAGCGGCTGCGCACTCCGCGCTCCCGTGCGAGCGGGGAGTTCTGGATGAATTCCGTGATTTCGGTGGAAGGGGTGCCCGGATAGGCATAAACGCCGGACAGACCGGCGTGCAGGGCCCCCAGAGCTATGGCTTCATCGCCCAGCAGCAATCTTCTTTCAGGCATAACTACTTACTTAACGTGAACAAAAATAAAAGATTCTTCAGAAGAATCCAAGATTATCGGCCACTTTCCGCCTCTTTCAGCCCGTCGCGGAACTCCGTGGGCGTGATGCCGTACTCTTTCTTGAAGATCTTGCTGAAATAGTGGGGGTCGTTGAATCCCACGGCGTAGGAGATCTCGGCCATCGTCCTGCCGCCCTCGCGGATGAGCGCTTTCGACTTTTCGAGCCGCAGGCCGCGCAGGAAACTGGCCGGCGTCGTGCCCAGCAGGTTCCGGCAGCGCTCGAAGAGTACCGAGCGGCTGACGCTCATCGCCTCGCACATCTGCGGCACGTCCAGCGTCCCGTCGTCGATCCGGGATTCCAGGAAGGCGATGTAGGCTTCGGCGAAGCGGCGGTCGTCGCCGTGCAGGTCCCGCAGGCGCGGGTCTCCCTCCTGCGGCGTTTCCCCGTCCGGGGTCTCCCGGGGCGTCTTTTTCTTTTTACGGGTAAGCAGGAAGGCGACGAGTCCGGCGACCAGCAGGAGCACGAGCAGGTCCCAGCGCGAGCGGAGGAAGGGGCGGCGCACCAGCAGGGTGAAGGCGCGTTCGTTGTCCACCGCGAGCCCGTCGCCGTTGGTGGAGCGCAGGCGCAGCACGTAGCGTCCCGGTTTCAGCGGCGGGATGCTCACGGTCGCCTGGTGCCCGAGCGGGATCCATTCCTTGTCGCGGCCGTCCAGCCGGTAGGAGTAGAGGACCTGTTCGGGGGCCGTCAGGTCCACGGCGGCGTACTGCACGCGGATCCCGTCCGTCGGCAGGATGCGGAGCGTGCCGGCCTCTTCGGGGTCCAGCCGACTGCCGGCGACGTAAAAGCCCTGGATGACGAGGTCGGGGACGAAGTTGCTGTTGGAAATCTCGTTGGGGTCGAAATACAGGATGCCGCCGGTGGTGTTGAAATACAGGTTGCCGTCCCGGCCGCGCAGGGGCTGCCCTTCGTTGAAGCGCATCGGATGCCCGATGCGGTCGTAGGGGAAGCCGATCAGGCTCTCCGTTTCGGGATTGTAGCGGTTCAGGCCGCCCAGCGTGACGATCCAGAGGTTCCCGGCGCCGTCTTCGATGGCGGAGAGGACATAGTCGGACAGGAGGCCGTCATTGGCCGTGATGGCATCGTAGCCGCTCCCGGCGGAGGCCTCTTTGAAATGCAGCAGGCCCGCGCCGTAGGACGAGACGTACAGCTCTCCCCGGCTGGTGAAGAGGACGTGCTGGACGTCGAGGTCCTGGATGTTCTCGAAGCGTTCGAAGTGCAGGTCTTCCGGTTCGCTGTCCGGGCTGTCGCATACGAACAGGCCCATCTGCCCGCCGGCATAGAGCCGTCCGTCCGGTCCGGCGGCCAGGCAGCGGATGCGGTTGCGCCGGTCGGTCGGGAAACTCAGCCGGTTGCGTTTGCTGATGAACTGGCGGTACTGCTCGTCCAGGTCCACGTACGAGACGCCGTCGTCGAAGGTGCCGATCCAGAGGCGGTGCGCGCCGTCTTCGAGCAGGGAGTAGATGTCGTTGCTGCTGGGGCCGTAGAACTGGTCGTCCCGGGGATGCCGCACGATGCTGTAATTCAGCACGTCCACCGACTGCGGGGACAGTTCGACCAAGCCGGCCCCCCTGGTGCCCACCCAGAGCTTGCCGTCGTGGGTGGGGATGATGACGTATCCGGGGCGGCCCGTATTCCAGGCCGCGCGTTCCTGCAGCGTCTCGGACAGCGCGTGCAGGCGGTTGTCCCGCGTGGCGGCGAAAATCATCCCGGAGCGATCCTGCGCCAGGGCGCGGACGTTGTTCTCGGCGGAAAACTGGCCGCTGCCGTCGATCGAGCGGAACTTGAAGTTGTCCTGCTGGAAGATCACGCGTTCCAGCCCGCCCCAGCTGGATCCGATCCAGAGGTTGCCCTGGCGGTCGGGGAAGACGGTCGTGATGCCGCTTTCCGAGTTCCAGCCCTGCTGCAGGCTGCGGCTCTCCAGGGGCAGGAGACGGTGCCCCTGACGGTCATACCAGAGCAGGCTGCCCGCGGGGGAGTAGATCCACAGTTCGCCCCGGCTGTCCGTCCGGCAGGTCAGGACCCCGGCATCTTCGGACCGGTCTTCCAGCGGCAGGCGTGCGTGCGTGCCGTCTTCGAGGTTGAGGACCTCGACGCCGTCGCGGTCGGTGCCGAGGAGGAGTTCCGGCGTGCCGGGAACCCGCGCGATGAAGCGGATGTCTGCCTTGGTGCCGGTAGGCAGGGGGGTCAGCAGTTGGTCGCGGTAGCGCAGGATCTCCCCGGCGGAGCCGATGTAGAGGGTGCTGTCGATGGTTTCCGCGCAGAAGGCGGGAATATCGGCGAGCTGCGCTCCGTTGCGGTAGATGCCCCGGTCGGTCAGGATCCAGGGATCGCCTTCGGGTACGCGGACGATATCGTGGACGGTGGCTTCGCGGTCCACGCTGCCGAAGTGGTGGAAAGTGTTGTCCAGCACTTCGTTCTCGGGGGTCAGGTAGAAGCAGCTCCCGCCCTCGGGCAGGAAGATCCGCTGGATGGCGTGGCCGCGGCTGTCCACCGGATCCAAGGCACGCGTGGCAGGATTGAAGCGGTAGAGCCGGTTGTCATAGGAAAGGACCAGTAAGGTTCCGTCGGACAGGATTTCTACTTCTATGAAACGGTTGCTGCGCGGATTGTCCCGGTCATCCGGGAGGCCGGTCCTGAAATGCTGGAAGGTCCTTCCGTCAAAGCTGTACAGGCCGCCCCAGGTGGCGAGCCACAGCTGCCCCCGGCCGTCCTGGGCCATGTCTTCCACCGTGGTTCCGGCGAAACCGTTCTCCCTTCCGAAGCGGGTGAACGAGCAGGGCGGCTGTGCCGCCGCGAGCAGGCCGGAAAGGCCGATCAGGATGCAGAGAAACCTTTTTCGGGGCATATGGTACGATTTTCTGTACAAAAATACACCATTTTCCGGAATTTGTACGATTTTACTCCTAATCAGGACACTATTCGACAAAAGTTTCCGTACCAATCCGTACCTTTGAACCAGAACAATCAAGCAGTCCTAACCTTAAACGATATCCTGGATACTAACGGTTAATAATTGGTTTTTCGGGACGCGCACCAGGAGCGCGTCCTTTTTTTGTGTCGCCGAGCGACACTAGTATTGCGCGACGAATTCGTAAACGATGTTGCCGGCCTGCTTGGGCGGGGCGTCCGCCTTGGCGGAGAATTTGGACAGGCGCGCAGCCCGGACTGCGAAATCCCGCAGGCATTTGTCTTTCGAGGAGACGGCGTCATCGACCTTTGCCTCCCGGACCGTTCCGCCCGGATCCACCGTAATCAGCACGGTCACTTGTCCGGCGCCCATGCAGCGATAAGCCGGAATCGGCAGTTTGCTGGCTTTCCTGCCCTCCAGATAATAAGAGACGACCGAAGGCCCGCTGTACACCGGCGTGTCTGTCTGCGTCTCTTTTTCGGCTTCTTTTTCCTGGGTCGGCGTGCCGGGATCCGCTACCTCCTCCTGCTTGACCTCATAGCCTGCCGCCAGTTCCCGGGCAAGCCGCTCGGCGTCCTTATACAGTTGCTCGGCATCGGTGCCCCGGTCGTCCTTCAGGGCGCCGCGGTCCACCGCCACGCCCCGCACCGCAGGAGCGGAGGCCAGCTGCCGTTCGAGTTTTTCGCGTATGCTTTCCTTGAATTCCGCTTCTTCCCGCAGCCGTTCCACTTCCTCTTCCAGACGTTCTTTTTCTTCCAGTTTCGTGAAGTCCAGCACGAAACTGTTTTCGGGCTTTGTGGCCCTTTCCAGCCCCGCCAGCAACAACACAATCACCACCGCGAGATGGACGATCACGGTGGTGTATATGCCTGCCCTGTCTTCTTTCGGAAGCCGGAACACGGGTCTTAAACGAGTTTCTGCAGGGCCTTCTCGATCGTGGCCTTGATGATGTCGATGGCCACCTTGTTGTGTCCGCCCTGCGGGATGATGATGTCGGCGTAGCGCTTGCTCGGTTCGATGAACTGGAGGTACATCGGCTTCACGGTACGGGAGTAGCGCTCGATCACCCAGTGCACGTCCTTGCCGCGTTCGCTGATGTCGCGCGCCATCACGCGCATCAGGCGGTCGTCGTCATCGGCGTCCACGAAGATCTTGATGTCCATCTGGTCCCGGAGGGCCTTGCAGGTGAAGATCAGGATGCCTTCGATGATGATGACGTCCGCCGGTTCCACCGTCACCGTTTCCGTCTTGGAACGGGAACAGGATATGTAGGAATAGACCGGCTGCTGGATCGTCTTGCCGGCCTTCAGGTCCGCGAGCTGCTCGCAGAGCAGGTCCCAGTCGATGGCGTCGGGATGGTCGAAATTATGGGCGCGCTTCTCCTCGTCGGAGAGGTCGCTGGAATCCTTGTAATAGGAATCCTGGGGGATGACCACCACGCGCTTTGCATTGAGTTCCCGGGTGATCGAATTGACCACCGTGGTCTTTCCTGAGCCGGATCCGCCGGCGATACCGATAACTAACATATACTGCGTGTTTTTCGTTTAAAACTCGGCGTTCTTCGGCGTCCTCGGGAACGGGATGACGTCCCGGATGTTCGACATGCCGGTGATGAAGAGCAACAGGCGCTCGAAACCGAGGCCGAAGCCGCTGTGCGGGCAGCTGCCGAAGCGGCGGGTGTCGATGTACCACTCGAGGTTCTTGCGGCTCATTCCGAGCTCGTCGATGCGCTTCTCGAGCTTGCCGAGGTCGGCTTCGCGTTCGGAACCGCCGATGATCTCGCCGATCTTCGGGAAGAGGACGTCCATGGCGCGGACGGTCTTGCCGTCCTCGTTCTGCTTCATATAGAAGGCCTTGATGTCCTTGGGATAACCCGTCAGGATGACCGGCTTGCCGAAGTGCTTCTCCACGAGGTAGCGCTCGTGCTCGCTCTGGAGGTCGATGCCCCAGGCGACCGGATACTCGAACTGGACGCCGTTCTTGACGGCCTCCTCGAGGATGCGGATGCCCTCGGTGTACTCGAGGCGGACGAATTCCGTGCCGATGACGCCGCGCAGCCGTTCGATCAGTTCGGGGTCATAGCGGTCGTTCAGGAACTGGATGTCGTCCATGCAGTGCTCCAGGGCGTAGGAAACGAGGTGCTTGATGAAGTCCTCGGCCAGGTCCATGTTGTCCTTGATGTCGTAGAAGGCCATTTCCGGCTCGATCATCCAGAACTCCGCCAGGTGGCGCGGGGTGTTGGAATTCTCGGCGCGGAAGGTCGGTCCGAAGGTGTAGATCTCACCGAGTGCGGTGGCGCCGAGCTCGCCTTCGAGCTGGCCGCTGACGGTCAGGCTGGTCTGCTTGCCGAAGAAATCCTTGGCATAGTCGATGCGGCCTTTCTTGTCGCGCGGGACGTTCTCCAGGTCCAGGGTGGTCACCTGGAACATCTGTCCGGCGCCTTCGCAGTCGGACTCGGTGATGAGCGGGGTGTGCAGATAGACGAACCCCTTGCCGTGGAAATACTCGTGGATGGCGAAAGCCATCTGGCTGCGGAGCCGGTAGATGGCGCCGAAGGTGTTGGTCCTGGGGCGGAGATGGGCGACGGTACGGAGGTACTCGAAGGAGGTGTCCTTCTTCTGCAGCGGGTAGCGTACGGGGTCGCAGGTGCCGTAGACGGTAATCTCTTCAGCCTTGATCTCGACGGCCTGACCGCTGCCCACCGACTCGACCAGATTGCCGCGGACGCCGATGCAGGCCCCCGTGCCTATCTTTGCGAGCACGGGTTCCGTGTCCGCATTCTTGTCCACGACGATCTGGACGTTCTTGATGGTCGATCCGTCGTTGAGCGCGATGAACGCGATTTCCTTGTTCCCTCTCTTGGTCCTAACCCAACCTTTGGCCTGGACTTCCCGGCCTGCTTCCATTCCGAGCAGGTCTTTCACCTTGGTACGAAGTATTTCCTTCATTTCGTTTCTTCTGTATTTTAAAAAGCAGCCCTCATTGAAGGGGGCTGCTCGGTATTCAATCCTGCGTCAGAATTACTTGGCAGGCTTTCTTGCGGAGTACATGATCTTCAACGCGGAGCAGCGGCGAAGCTCCTGCTTCACGTCGGTGACGATACCCATTCTGACATCCTGGTCGGCCCGGATGGACACGGTCATCAGCTGACGGTCGGCCTCGCTGCGGGCGTCACGCTCCGCGGCGATGAAGTCGCGGATGTCGTCCGTGGTGCGGAAGGAGTCGTTCAACTGGATACGGGCGTCGGTACCGTACTGCGCCTGGTAGGCGAGGGTCGGGGAACCGATGTTGATGTAAGCGTTGAGGTCCTTGCGCTCCAGCTTGACGACTTCGGAAGCCTCAGGCGTGGTGACCTTGACCTTGTTCTCGGTCTCACGCATCTGCGTGGTGACCATGAAGAAGAACAGGAGCATGAACACGATGTCGGAGAGAGAGCTCGAGGTGATACCCGGCATCTCCTTCTTGTCGCCTTTCTTGAATCTTGACATAATCTTACCTCCTATTATCTTCTTTTACCAACGTCCTTAGGTTCAGCCTCGGAAATGTTCTGCGGGATGCAGTCGCGGACGATCTTCTGCGTGTCCTCATCGAGCGCGGAGTACTTCTTGCCGAATTCGCGCATGGAGAACTCGTCACGAAGCTCGTTGACGGCCTTCACCAGTTCGTTCTGGACGGCGATGTAGGCCTGGTAACTCGTACCGCGGTCGTTCTGCAGGGAGATGACTCCCTTGGAAACGGGGTAGGTGCCCTTGCTGTATCCTTCGATCTCCTTCACTTCCTTTTCGGGGAGGTTCGGGTCATTCGAGGGGTTGCTAATGAACTCTTTGATCTTGTCTTTAAGCTGAGAGACGTCTATGGCATCGGTACCGGCAAGAATCCTATCGGCAGAATTGATCTTCACCACGATGATGTTGCGGCGATTGACCTTCTGGTCCTCGACCTTCTGATTGGGATCAGGCATCGGGGGGAGACGACGGGAAAGTCCGAAGTGCGAACCCATTGTCGTGGTCATCAGGAAGTAGCACAACAACAGGAAGGCGATATCGGCCGTAGAACTCGAATTGATTGCTGGTGTTTTCTTAGCCATGATTACTTCTTGTTAGCGATAGCCAGACGGATTTCGCCGACGATGATGGCGCAGATGGCGCCGATGCCGGTAATCGCCGTGAGGATCAGGATGGTATCAGTAAGCTTGAGCATACCGGACGAAACCGCGGTTCCGGTATAGCCGGGGACAGGGTTGCCCTTCGCGAGAAGGAATGCGACCAGGCAGAGCGCAGCGATGGCGACCAGCACGATGCCCATCTTGACGAGGGACTTGGGGTCGTTCATGACGCTGACGATGAGCCCGACGACAATCCAGCAGAAGAGGGCGACGCCGATCATGATCGCAGCCCAGGTAAGGAGCGCGTTCGTCGGAGGAAGAGCTTCATGGGTGGAAGTCTCGAAACCTGCAACGAATCCCCATACCAGGAGTGCGACGCTGATGAGGATCAGCAGCACCATTCCCCATTTGAATATCTTGTTGAGTTTCATTATTCAGTCGTTTAAACCGGGGATTGGATGATTATTTCTTCTGGCCGTATTTGGTCAGCACGTCGATCAGGCTGATCGAGGAGTCCTCCATGTCGATGGTGATGGACTCGATCTTGGCGAGGATGTAGTTGTAGAAAACCTGGAGGATCATGGCGACGATGAGACCGCCGACCGTAGTGATAAGGGCGACCTTCATACCGCCGGCCACGACGTTCGGGGAGATGTCACCCGCAGCCTGGATGGCGTCGAAGGCGTTGATCATACCGATAACCGTACCGAGGAATCCGAGGGACGGGGCGATGGCGATGAACAGGGAGATCCAGCTCAGGCCGCTCTCCAGCTGGCTCTGCTGCACGGAACCGTAGGAGACGATGGTCTTCTCGACCACGTCGAGGCCCTGGTCATAGCGAAGGAGACCCTGATAGAAGATGCTGGCGACCGGACCGCGGGTGTTGCGGCAGACTTCCTTTGCTTTCTCGATTCCGCCTTCCTGGAGGGCAGCCTCGACCTTCTCGACCAGCTTCTTGGTGTTGATCTTGGAGAAGGAGAGATAGAGGATACGCTCGATGGCGAGGGCAAGACCGATGATCAAGCAGATGATGATCAGGGACATGAATGCCGGACCACCTTCGATGAATTTCTGCTTGAGAGCCTGGTTGAGGGGCTGCTCACCGCTGCCGCTGAGGAGATCGGCTGCGCTCATCTCGTCCTGGGCGAATGCGAAGTTTGCAGAGAAGGCCATAGCGCCTGCAACTGCCAAAAACCTGAAAAACTTTTTCATAATGAATTTGATAATGTATTAGTTGTGATATATTCTATGCGTTCAATTATATCTAAAAGCGGTGCAATTTAGCAAAAAAATTCCATTTATCAATAATTATTTTGATATTTCGCCCTTCAAATTCTTCTCGAGCAGGGCTTTCACCTTCTCGTTGTCGGCGTGTCCGCCCATCAGGTAGAAGAGCTTTCCGAGGGCGCTTTCGGTTGTGATGTCGTGCCCGCAGACCACCCCCGCGTCCTTGAGGGAACGGCCGGTCGCATACAGGTCCATGTCCACGTCGCCGCTCATGCACTGCGTCACGTTCAAGAGAATCTTCCCCCGCGAGGCGGCTTCCCGCACGAGGGACAGGAACCAGGGCCGGCAGGGGGCGTTCCCGGAGCCGTAGGTCTCCAGGATCACGGCGCGGGAGCCGTCGCCCAGCAGGATGTCCCGCACCGCCTGCTCCGTGATGCCGGGATGCAGCTTGAGCACGGACACGCGGGTGTCCAGTTCGGTGTGGACGGTCAGGCCCTTGCGGCGGTCGTAGCCGTAATGGATGAAGCTGTTGTTGTATTTGATATTGATGCCGGCGGTGGCCAGCGGCGGGTAGTTCGGCGACTTGAAGGCGTCGAAGCCCGTGGCGTTGACCTTCACGCTGCGGTTGCCGCGGAGCAGCTGGGAGTTGAAACAGATGCACACCTCGGGGACCATCGGATGCCGGTGCGAGTCCTTCGCCGTAGCGATCTCGACGGCGGAGATGAGGTTTTCCTTGCCGTCGGTGCGCAGCTTGCCGATCGGCAGCTGGCTGCCGGTGAAGATGACGGGCTTCCCGAGGTTCTCCAGCATGAAGCTGAGCACGGAGGCGCTGTAGGCCATCGTGTCCGTGCCGTGCAGGATCACGAAACCGTCGTAGTCGTCGTAGCGGTCACGGATGAGCCGGGCGAGCGCCTGCCACAAGGAAGGTTCGACGTCGGAGGAGTCGATGAGCGGGTTGAAGGTGTACGAGTCGATTTTCACGGCGAACTTCCGCAGCTCGGGCACCTCCTCGAGGATGCCGCTGAAGTCGAAGGGCTTGAGGGTCCCGTCGGCGGGATCCTCCTTCATCCCGATCGTGCCGCCGGTGTAGATCAGCAGCACGGCCGTCGGGGAGTTCTTCTCCGGGAACAGTTTGAGATTCAGCTTCATAGGGCAAACAGTCTTTTTGCGTTTTCGGTGGTCACCGCGGCCACTTCCTCCACGCTCACGCCCTTGCGTTCCGCCAGGAAGGCGGCGATCAGGGGGATGTAGGCGCTCTCGTTGCGCTCGCCGCGATGGGGGGCGGGGGTGAGGTAGGGGGCGTCGGTCTCCAGCAGGATGCGCTCCAGCGGGATGTGCCGCACCGTCTCGGCGAGGGAAGCCTTCCTGAAGGTCAGCACCCCGCCGATGCCCACGTACCAGTCGCCTCCGAGCCGCAGCAGGCGGTCGAAGGTCTCGGCGCTGCCGCTGAAGGCGTGCAGGTTGCCCCGCAGGCCGAGGTGCCGGCATTCGCCGACGATGGCGAAGAAGTCTTCCGTGGCTTCCCGCAGATGGATGTTCACCGGCAGGTCCCACGCGGCGGCCAGTTCCAGCTGCACGCGGAAGGCCTCTTTCTGCTCTTCCTTGAACTCCGCGCCGTAGTGGTAGTCCAGGCCGATCTCGCCCACGGCCACCGCCCCGCGCCCGCGCCAGGCCTCCAGGGCGTCGATCTCGCGGCGCCAGTCGCGGTCCACCGAGCCCGGGTAGAGCCCGAGCATCGGACGCACCGTGCCCGGATGCCGCGCGGCCAGGGCGTACATCCTTTCCCGCTCGCAGGAGTCCACGTCGGCCTGCAGCTGGATGCGCACGCCGGCGTCGAGCGCCCGCGCGACGATTTCGTCCTCGCAGCCGGCGAAAGCCTCGTCGTAGGTGTGGGTATGGGTGTCGATGAATTCCATCAAACAAATTTAAGCATTTTTTATGTTAATGGTGCATCTTTGCAACAGATCGATGCAGATGAATCCCTCTTCTTCCAGCAGGCCGGCGCCGCGGGCCACCTCGGCGTAGGGAAGCCCCGCGTCGCGGCAGAGTTCGTCGAAGCAGATGCCGCGGGTGGCGCGGATGCGCTCCGCGAGCTCCGCCAGGCGCTCCACCTCCTCCGGCGGCAGGGCGGCCCGGAAACGTTCCCGCACGGCGGTCTGGAGGTCCGCGGCCTTCCTCCGCCCGAGCCGGCCCAGCCCCAGGGCGACGGGCAGGTCCTCCGGCGCGGTCACGGGGGCTGCCAGCTGCTCCCGGATCAGCAGGTTGCAGCCCTGCGAGCGGATGTCGTCGATGCGTCCCGGCACGGCGAACACCTCCCGCCCGTAGCCGTCGGCCAGCCGGGCGGTGATCATCCCGCCGCCCTTGATGCGGGACTCCACGAGCACGGTGGCGCCGGCGAGCCCGGCGATGATGCGGTTGCGGCGCAGGAAGGTGAACGGGGCGGGCGCCGTGCCGGGCGGGTAATCCGTCACGAGGGCGCAGCCGGGCGTGGCGCAGAGGCGTTCCGCGAAGGCGCTGTGCCGCCGGGGGTACACTTCGTCGATGCCCACCGGGCTGACGCCGACCGTAGGCAGGCCGCCGGCGAGGGCCGCGGCGTGTGCGGTAATGTCCACGCCTATGGCCATCCCGCTGATAATCATAGGTTTGGAAGGTGCTTCGGAAAGTGCACGGAGGATGCGCTGGCAGCATTCGCGCCCGTAGAGGCTCTGGTCGCGGGTGCCGACGACGGCCACGGCGGGCCGCTTCCCGAACAGTTCGCGCGCGGGCGTGGAACTGCGGACGTACAGCAGCAGCGGCGCATCGGGACAATCCCGCAGGGCGGCGGGGTAGCCTTCGTCGAAGATGTCCAGGAACTGGTAGCCGCGCCCCGAAAGCCGCTCCAGTTCTTCTGCGGCGGCGTCGAGCGCGGCGGGACCGATCCGGGCCGCCCGGTCGTTATAAGGGCCGAACAGTTCCAGGCGCTCCCGTTCGGAAAGCGCGAACACGGCCTCGGCGGAACCGAGGGCGTCGATCAGGCGATGGGAAAACTTCGGCTCATTGCCGAAGATGGCGTTGAGCGCGACGGCGCTCGCCAGAGGAAGGAAGTCTTTGTCCATTTCTCATAGTTCAAGAGTCTTGGACAAAGATAGGGAATCCGCGTCAAATAATCAACAGCGCGTCGCCGTAGGGGCCGAAGCGGTAGTCGTTCTGCAGGGCGGTCTCGTAGGCGTTCATCACCTTCTCGTAGCCGCCGAAAGCCGCCACGGACATCAGCATCGTGGACTCCGGCAGGTGGAAGTTGGACACCAGCGCGTCGGGCACGGAGAAGTCGTAGGGCGGGAAGATGAACTTGTTGGTCCAGCTGTCGTTGGCGCGCACCTCGTGGTCGGTGGTGACGTAGGTCTCCAGGGCCCGGAGCACTGTCACGCCCACCGCGCAGATCTTGCGGCCGCTGCGCTTG
The DNA here is from genome assembly GCA_947167015.1 of uncultured Bacteroidales bacterium. Taxonomy (GTDB): domain Bacteria; phylum Bacteroidota; class Bacteroidia; order Bacteroidales; family UBA932; genus Cryptobacteroides. Next base: position 2,797 of record CAMVGM010000006.1, on the reverse strand, counting down.
GTGCGGTTGATCTCGCCGGCGGCCTGCTCGCTGATGATGAAGCGCTCGCCGTCCATCCGGTGCTTCGACAGGTCTTCCACGTCCACGGTGCGGAAATGTCCGATGCCCATGTGGACGGTGATGAAGGTCTTCTCGATGTCCTTGAGGATCATGCGGTTAAGCAGTTCGCGGCTGAAGTGCAGGCCGGCCGCCGGGGCGGATACGGCGCCTTCGTGCGCGGCGAACACGGTCTGGAACTCCTCGGCGTCGCGCGCGGTCGGGGTCTGCTTCACCCATTCCGGCACCGGCGTCTGACCGAGGGCGAAGAGGGCCGCCTTGAACTCGTCGTACGGGCCGTCGTACAGGAAGCGCAGGGTGCGTCCGCGGGAGGTCGTGTTGTCGATGACCTCGGCCACCATGCTCTCGTCTTCGCCGAAGTAGAGCTTGTTGCCGATGCGGATCTTGCGGGCCGGATCCACGATCACGTCCCAGAGGCGCTGCTCCCGGTTGAGCTCGCGCAGCAGGAACACCATGATGTCGGCGCCGGTCTTCTCCTTCTTGCCGTACAACTTGGCCGGGAAGACCTTGGTGTCGTTGAGGACGAACCTGTCGCCCTTGCCGAAATAGTCGATGATGTCCTTGAACAGACGGTGCTCGATTTCGCCGCTGTCCTTGTGGAGGACCATCAGCTTGCACTCGTCGCGCCACTGGATGTGCCCGTCAATCTCGGGCATCAGCTCGGTGGCGATCTTCTCCTGCGGGAGTTCGAAGTCGAATTGGGATAGTTTCATACCTAACGCGTAGTGACACACACTTTTCTTATACGGAAACTCCCCCGAAAAAGTTTCAGGGGAGTTACAGATTATATGCAATCTTGTCAAGCGACTTCCCGGGCAACGTCACCTCCGACGCCACCAATTCCTTGCAATCGTCGTACAATTTGATTAACTTGCCCTCACAGATCAAGTCCGGGTCCACCGTGAAAGCCAACTACACATACCTCTCCGACGGGACGAAGGCAGCCGCATACACCTCCGCCAGCGCCGGAAAGGACTATGTGGGCTCCTTCACCTACACCCGCGGCAGCGACGGATCGAAGACCCTCGAGAGCGTCGCCTTCGGCACGCGCCATCCGAACGGCCTGACTCAGCTCTCCGCCAACCGCTGGCGCTTCTCCGGCAAGGAGGAGCAGGACGCCATCGGCATCGCCTACAGCGACTTCGGCGCCCGCCTCTACGACCGCTCCGCCGCCTGGACGGCTATTGATCCCCTGGCGGAGAAGTACTATGCGGTGAGTCCGTACGTGTATTGCAATAATAGGATGAACAGGTCTGCACGAGAAAAGACAGAAAAGTATAAAGATCCTGTAAAAGACAAAGAATGGACACCGGCGGAGAATGACCGGGAGGCTTTTATCCAAGAAGCTGAACGAATCTATAATGATCATGGGGTCAAAAACCCTAACAATTATAATTTAATCAATTCTCCCGGAGAAAAATATAGACGCAATCATTAAGATGGAAGATAGTTTTTCCTTTTTATCTAGCTCGAATTCAAGCATGCCGGTGATCATTACTGGAAGAGACTTGGCCTTCGAAATTAATCAACTGGAAACTCGGGATGTTGATACCGTTGTTGTGCGAGAGCCTTTTGATGAAAGAACGTTAGGGGACTTAAATTTCCTTAAGGGTTATCATCACATAAAAAAAATTTGGGTAACCCTGGCCCCTGGACATGAAATAGACTGTTCCGGTATATACAACCTAGGGGGTCTTGAAGAAATAGGAGGAGATATTGCTTCAGGTTTTGACTATTCCCGTTTTCCTGCCTTGAAATCCCTCCGGGTCAGTTGGTGGAAAGGGTTCCCCGATTTGAGTCGGAACAAAGAGTTGAAGCACCTGATGTTGAGGAGTTTCAACCCAAAGAGCAGAAGCCTGACGGAACTGTCCTTGCCTGATGACATAGCGTTCTTTGAACTGGATTTCAGCAACATCTCAGATCTGACCGGACTTCCTGCGGGAGTTGTGGACCTGGGACTTGCCTACTGCCGCAATCTTCAAGGCCTGCGGGGATTAGAGAGGTCCAGGCAAACGCTGCGGTCCTTCATCGTACAGAATTGCCGCGCTCTTTCTGACTATGGGGCTTTGGAAGAATGCCTCAAGCTGGAAAAGATAATTCTGGATAAATGTGGAGAACTCCCTTCCGTCGGCTGGACGGAACAGTTGGAAGAATTGAAGCATTTTACATTTGCCGACACGCATGTTGCCGATGGCAATCTGGACCCTTTGTTTAGGATTCCATATGTTTACTTTACTAACGCCAGTGACTACAACCATCGAATGAAAGATTTTGACTCGTATCGGTGGTATGACAGAATCGGAAAGGGAGATACAGCCACTTAATCTTCGTTTACTCCTTGAATCTCAGCCCCAGACTTGCACCTGAGTCTGGGGTTTATATTAGCCCAAAAAATGAGAGAGTCGAGATATAGTATCCTCTATAGATAAGACACTCTTCTGGCCAAGCATATCAGTTCAAGTGCGCGCATGGCATCGAATGGCCGAAAAGGACGGTACTGACCAGTACCTATAGCAATATCGCCTCAAAAGTCAGCCTTGACACCGGTTACGCCTATGGAGACTCAGGGTATTTCTGCTGGGTAGACTCATCCGAGGGCGGCACCCTGCGGAAGAGCTACGACTACGGCTCCTACGCCAACGCCGTCACCACCACCGACAGCTGGAACATCCAGGGCTGGCTGACCTCCCGCACGGCGACAAAGTCGGGAGCCAACGTCTTCACGATGTCCCTGGGCTAC
>CAMVGM010000005.1 GCA_947167015.1 uncultured Bacteroidales bacterium | reverse complement strand
ACAAGTCCACCCTGGACATCAAGGTCAAGGTGGGCTGGGTCGAGGGCCTGAACCGCCTGTATTTCTACTATGAGGCCTACGATGACTACTGGGACTTCGACCAGCTCGGACTGCGCAACGACACCTTCGAGATCGTCGTGGACGCCGACCTGTCCGGCGGTCCCCATACCGACGAGTTCCGGCTCAACAGCGAGGTCCTCTCCCGGACGGACGCCTTCTTCGCCCTGCAGAACGTGCACGCGCAGAACTACCATATCATGACCCCGCCCACGCCCGGCAAGGCCTGGACGATGGTCTGGGGCATCCAGCAGTGGCTCAAGGAGCTGCCTTATGCGAACTATGCCTACAGCTACGATTTCAAGCACGGCGAAAAGGGCACGCTCCGTTTCGAGTTCTACGTCACCCCCTTCGACTACGCCAGTCCCGAAGGTCCCGCCCGTTCCGCCGAGAGCCGCCTGTATGCAGGCAAGAAGATCGGCCTGTGCTGGGCGGTGATCGACTATGACGGCGGCCGTGGCAACAACGGCTTCTGGAACCTCTCCAAGCACCACCGGATGTTCGGGAATGCCTCGATGGAGCGACTCTTCACCCTGATGCCGCTCGAGGCGCGCTTCCGCCGGCCGGTCGAAGCCGCCTGGGACCACTACGTGGTGCCCGACACCCGCCGCGTCGTTTTCACGGACAAGAGCTACGGCAACGTCACCTCCTGGAAATGGGACTTCGGCGACGGCACCACCTCCACGGAGCGGAATCCCGTCCACGAGTACCGGGAAGACGGCACGCATTACGTCGTGACGCTCTATGTCTCCGGTCCGGAAGGGGAGGACCGCTGCTGCAAGATCTGGGACGTCTGCGTCCACGATCCGCTGCATCCGGCGGGGACGTACGACTAGCCGCCATCTTCCTTGCGGATTCGGAAAAAATGCGTATCTTTCGGGAACACACATAATTTTTATCCGATATGAAAAAGAAATTCAGATGTATGGTTTGCGGCTATGTCTATGAGGGCGAGAATCCTCCCGAGGCCTGCCCCCAGTGCCGCGCAAAGAGTGATAAATTCGTGGAAGTGAAGTCCGAAGGCCTGGAGTGGGCCTGCGAGCACCACCTGGGTGACGGCGTCGTCGAAGATGCCGAGATCATGCAGGGCCTGCACGACCACTTCAACGGCGAGTGCAGCGAGGTCGGTATGTACCTGGCGATGAGCCGCCAGGCCGAGCGCGAGGGCTATCCGGAAGTGGCCGACGCCTTCCGCCGCTACGCCTTCGAGGAGGCCGAGCACGCCGCCAAGTTCGCCGAACTGCTCGGCGAGGTGGTCTGGGACACCAAGACCAACCTCAAGAAGCGGGCGGAGGCCGAGTGCGGTGCCTGCGAGGGCAAGCTCGCCATCGCCACCCGCGCCAAGAAGCTGGGCTATGACGCCATCCACGACACCGTACACGAGATGGCCAAGGACGAGGCCCGCCACGGCGCCGGCTTCCAGGGCCTGTACAAGCGCTATTTCGAGAAATAGGGCTTCCGGTACGGCAACGATGTTTTTCGGGACCGAACCTCCATTTGAGGGTCGGTCCCGTTTTCATTTTTCGGAGATTTTCGTATCTTCGCAGATGCGGTAAACTTTAAAATGCGAACGGAATGTCTATTTGGTTTCTGATACTTGCCGTGATGCTGGCGTCTTTTATCGTCCAGCGCGTGCTCAACAGACGCTTCGAGAAGTATTCCCAGGTGCCTTCCCCGCGCGGCCTGACCGGTGCCGACGTGGCGCGCCTGATGCTGGCCCAGAACGGCCTCGACGACGTCCAGGTCCAGTCCGTGGCCGGCCGGCTGACGGACCATTACGACCCCCGGACGAAGATCGTCAACCTCAGCGAGGACGTGTACGGAAGCGCTTCCGTCGCCGCGTGCGCCGTGGCCGCCCACGAGACGGGCCATGCCATCCAGCACGCGACCGGCTACGCGCCGCTGCGCCTGCGTTCCGCCCTGGTGCCGGTGGTGACCTTCGCCAACAACACGGTCCAGTGGGTGCTGCTCGCCGGTGTCGCCACGATCGACATCATCCCGTCGCTCATTTGGGTCGGCATCGGCCTGTTCGCGATGACGACTTTCTTCAGCCTGGTCACCCTGCCGGTCGAGATCAACGCCAGCCAGCGTGCCGTGGCATGGCTGGAGCGCGCCGGCATCGTGGACGCCGCCACCCGGCCGATGGCGGTGGACGCCCTGAAGTGGGCGGCCTATACCTACATCATCGGAGCCCTCGGCTCCCTGGCCACGCTCTTCTACTACATTTCCATCGCGAACAGCCGCCGCTAGCATGGACAGCGTCAGGATAGACAAATACCTCTGGGCGATCCGGGTGTTCAAGACCCGGAGCGACGCCACCGATGCCTGCAACGGCAACAAGGTCAAGATCGCGGGCGTGAACGCCAAGCCGTCAAAGGCCGTCAAGGCCGGCGACGTGCTGGAGATCCGCAAGGGTCCCGCCCTGTTTACCTACCGGGTGCTGAAGGTCACCGAAAGCCGGATGGGGGCGCAGCTGGTGCCCGAGTTCGCCGAAGACCTCACCCCCGAATCCGAGCGTGCCCGGCTGCACGCCCCGAAAGAGACCATCGTCCTCCAGCGCGACCGCGGGGCCGGACGGCCCACCAAGCGCGACCGGCGCCAGTTGGAGGAGATGATGGACATGATGGATTTCGAATAAACTTTATTCCCAGTTATGTGCGGTATCGTAGGATATCTCGGGGGGCGTCAGGCCTACCCGATCCTGATCAAGGGACTTACCCGGCTCGAGTACCGGGGATATGACAGCGCCGGAGTGGCGCTCATCGGCGAGGACGGCTCCCTGTCCGTTTACAAGACCAAGGGGAAGGTGAAGGACCTGGAGCGGATCTGCGCCGGGAAGGACCTCTCCGGCACCGTCGGCATCGCTCACACCCGCTGGGCGACGCACGGCGAGCCGAGCGACGTCAACTCCCACCCCCATTATTCCGAGAACCACAACCTGGCGCTGATCCACAACGGCATCATCGAGAACTACCAGGCCCTCAAGACCGAACTGACCCGTCAGGGATACCACTTCCAGAGCCAGACCGACACCGAAGTCGTCATCCAGCTGATCCAGTATATGATGGATTCCCGCAAGGTCAGCTGGGAAGCGGCCGTTCCCCTGGCCCTGAACCACGTCGTCGGCGCCTACGCCCTGGTGATCATGGACAAGGACGAGCCGGACAAGATGATCGCCGCCCGGAAGGGCAGCCCGCTGCTCATCGGCGTGGGGGAGAACGAGTATTTCGTCGCCTCCGACGCCTCCCCGATCATCGAATATACCAACAAGGTGGTCTATCTGGGCGAAGAGCAGATCGCCGTCATCCAGCGCGGGAAAGAACTTCGCATCACCGACCTGAAGAGCGTGGAGCAGACGCCTGAGGTACAGCGGCTGGAGATGAGTCTCAGCGAGATCGAGAAAGGCGGCTTCCCGCACTTCATGCTCAAGGAGATCTTCGAGCAGCCGCGGACGCTGCGCGCCTCGATGACGGGACGCCTCCACCCCGAACTCGGCACCGTCAAGCTCTCCGGCGTCATCGACAACCGCGAGCGCCTGCTGCAGGCGGACCGCTTCGTCATCTGCGCCTGCGGCACTTCCTGGCACGCCGGCCTGATCGGCAAATACCTCATCGAGGAGCTGACGCGCAAGCCGGTGGAAGTGGAGTATTCCTCGGAATTCCGCTACCGGAAACCGGTCCTGTTCCCCTCCGACGTGGTAATCGCCATCTCGCAGTCCGGCGAGACGGCCGACACCCTGGCCGCGGTGAAGCTGGCCCGCGAGGCGGGCGCCTTCCTCTTCGGCATCTGCAACGTGGTCGGCTCATCCATCGCGCGCGCCACCGATACCGGCTGCTACACGCACATCGGCCCGGAGATCGGCGTGGCCTCGACCAAGGCCTTCACGGCGCAGGTCACAACGCTCTTCCTGATTGCTTTGAGCCTGGCCGAGGAAATGGGGACCGTGACCGACGCCCGCCGGGTGCAGCTGGTGTCGGAACTGCAGCGCATCCCCGACAAGATTTCGAAGATCCTCGAGCACGACCGGCAGATCGCGGACCTGGCCAAGGTGTTCACCTATGCCCGCAACTGCCTCTACCTGGGTCGCGGCTACAATTATCCCGTGGCGTTGGAAGGCGCGCTCAAACTCAAGGAAATATCCTATATCCACGCGGAAGGTTACCCGGCCGCCGAAATGAAGCACGGCCCCATCGCCCTGATCGACGAGGAGATGCCGGTGGTCGTGATCGCCCCGCGCCGCGGCAACTATGACAAGATCCTGAGCAACATCCAGGAAGTCAAGGCGCGCAAGGGGCGCATCATCAGCGTCATCACGGAAGGGGATAAGGACGTGAAGGCCCTGTCGGACTGGAGTTTTGAGATTCCGGACACGGAGGAGTGCTTCGAGCCCATCCTCTCCATCATCCCGCTGCAGCTGCTGGCCTACCACATCGCCATCGCCAAGGGCCGCGACGTGGATCAGCCCCGCAACCTGGCGAAGTCGGTGACGGTCGAATAACTAATCCAGATACATCGCGTGCGCGACCTTCGCGGCTTCCTCTTCGCCGCGGAGACCGCGCAGGATTTCTAGCGCGAAACTGACCGCGTGGCCGGCGGAACGCCCGGTGACGATGCGTCCCGAACGCACGGCGGGTTCCGGGGTGAAGACGCCGCCTTTCGCGATCAGGGCGTCCTGGAAGCCGTCGAAACAGGTGAACGGCCGCCCCTTCCAGCCGTCCAGCTGGCTGAGTACCAGGCCGGGAGCGGCGCAGATGGCCGCCACGCTGCCGCCGGCGGCATAGTGTGCACGCATCAGTTCGATGAGCGGGGTGCAGGCGGCGAGGCTCTTCGAGCCGGGCATGCCGCCCGGGAAGATCATCACGTCCGCGGCCGTCGTGCCGGCGTGGTCAGCGTCCAGTTCGGGCAGGAAGGCATCCGCGCCCAGGGTGACGCCGTGGGAGGATTCGACGAAGGGGTCGTCGGTGAGGGCGACCAGACAGGTGTCGACGCCGCCCCGGCGGAGCACGTCATTGGTGGCGAGGGCCTCGACGTCTTCGAAGCCGTCGGCAAGGAAAATATACACTCCTTTCATATCGCGTGTGTTTTTATTCGTCTTCGGGCAGGGTCGGCGCGGCGGCGGGATTGATGTAGGGGTCCCGGGTGTCCGGCCGGACCGTCGTTTCCAGCAGGACGGTGTCCGGTTCCGTCGGCAGCAGGCGGTACTGCGGGCATTCCGCCGGGATGAGCAGCGTCTCCCCGGCAGGGACGGCATAGGCGGCGGGGATGCCGCCGGGCAGGGACAGCTGCACGGTCGCGCCGCCCCGGACGCAGCAATAGAGGGCGAAGGACGCGCCTTCGGGATTCGTGATTTCGAGAGGGGAGGCGAGCCGGAGGCGTTCCACGCGCAGTTGCGGCGCATCGCAGAGCAGTTCGCCGGCGGGGGCGGGCGCCTCGAAGCGCCGGTATCCGATGAAATCCAGCGCGTCCACGAGCGAGAGCGAAGGGTCGAACTCGTCCGGGTGGACCTCTTCACCCCAGCCGCACAGGCAGAAATCCATCGGGGAAGACTCCGCGATCTCCAGCAGGTCCACGTCCCCGGCGGCCGCGTGAGGCGTGCCGGCAGGGATGCGCAGGCACTGTCCGGGGTAGGGGGCGACCACGCCCAGCAGTTCCTCCGCGGTGCCGTCCAGGCATTTGGCATAGAACTCGCCCGCATCGGAGTCCCGGCGGAAGCCCACCATCAGGCGGGCGTCTTTTCCGGCGCGCAGGACGTACCAGATCTTCTCCTTGCCCAGGAAATCATAGCGCTGCGCGGCGGTCTCGTCGTCGGGATGCACCCGGAGCGGCATCCGTCCGCGGACGCGCAGCAGGCGCACGCAGACCGGGAACTGACGGCCGTAGCTTTCGTACACCTCGTCCCCGACCACGCGGTCGAGGTAGGTGTCCATCACCTCGGCGATGCTGTTGCCCGCGAGCCAGCCTTCGCGCACCAGGGAATCCCGGTAGCCCAGGTCCGCGAGCTTGAACTCTTCGCTGCCCCAGGGATAATCGTCCTGCAGGCCGCAGAACCTGAAGGGATACAGTTTCTTCTCTTCTTCCATAGATGTACAAAAATAGCAAAAATGCCTTATATTTGTACCTACGGTCAGTTTATAGCGTATGAAACAAAAGCTCCATCCCTCCACCCTCTGTGTCCAGGCCGGTTATGAACCGGCGAACGGCGAACCCCGGCAGATGCCGGTCATCCAGAGCACGACTTTCAAATATACCACCTCCGACGAAATGGGCCGGCTCTTCGACCTGGAAGAGTCCGGATATTTCTATACCCGTCTCCAGAACCCGACCAACGACCGCGTCGCGGCGCGCCTGGCGGCCCTCGAGGGCGGCGTGGCCGGGATGCTAACCTCTTCGGGCCAGGCGGCCAATTTCTTCGCCTGCTTCAACATCTGCGAGGCCGGCAGCCACATGATCAGCACGGCCGCCATCTACGGAGGTACGTTCAACCTCTTCGGCGTCACCTTCCCGAAGATGGGCATCGAAGTGACCTTCATCGACCAGAACGCCTCCGACGAGGAAATCGAAGCAGCCTTCCGGCCGAACACCAAGCTCCTGTTCGGCGAGACCCTGACCAATCCGGGCGTCCGGGTGCTGGACATCGAGCGGCTCGCACGCATCGCGCACAAGCACGGCGTGCCCCTCATCATCGACAATACCTTCCCGACGCCGGTGAACTGCCGTCCCTTCGAGTTCGGCGCTGACATCGTCACGCATTCCACCACGAAATACCTCGACGGCCACGGCACGACGGTCGGCGGCGCGATCATCGACAGCGGCAATTTCGACTGGGAGGCGCACGCGGAGAAATTCCCCGGACTGACGACCCCGGACGCGTCCTACCACGGCCTCACCTATACGAAGAAATTCGGGAAACTGGCCTACATCACCAAGGCCACGAGCCAGCTGATGCGTGACTTGGGCTCCATCCAGAGCCCCCAGAACGCCTTTTACCTGAACCTCGGCATCCAGACCCTTGCCGTCCGGATGAAGCACGTCTGCCAGTCGGCCCTGCAGGTGGCGCAGTACCTGCATGACCATCCGGCCGTGAAGTGGATCTGCTATCCGGACCTTCCGGACGACCCGGACCACGAACTGGCCCGGAAATACCTGCCGGACGGCTCCTGCGGCGTCATGGCTTTCGCAATCAAGGGGGACCGGGCAGCGGCGAACCGTTTCATGGACAGCCTGCTGCTCGTCACGATCGAGACGCACGTCGCGGACTGCTATACCTGCATCCTGCATCCCGCTTCGCATACCCATCGCCAGCTCAGCGATGAGCAGTTGCGGGAAGCCGGCGTGGATCCGGACCTGATGCGCCTGAGCATCGGCCTCGAGGATACGCGCGACATCATCGCGGATCTCGGCCAGGCGCTGGAGATTGCGATGAAGTAGCTTTCGGAGCGGCAAGCAGGGAAATCAGCATGCCGACGGCGGCGACGCCGAGCACGGTCCACAGCACGTCGCCCGCCTGCAGCACGACAGGATAGGCCTGGAGGAGAAATCCTCCGGGCATTTTTATGATGCCGAAGCGTTGCTGCAGCAGCGCCAGGCCGATGCCGGCCAGCAGTCCGGCCAGCAGTCCGGAAAGGGACACCAGCCAGCCTTCCCAGATGAAGATGCGGCGGATGAGCCGGTCGTCGGCTCCCAGGGCGCGCAGGGTGCGGGTGTCGTCCTCCTTTTCGATGACCAGCATCGACAGGGAACCGAAGATGTTGGTGGCGATGATGATGACCACGAAGAGCAGGATCAGGTACACGGCCAGCTTCTCGTAGCGCATCATCTTGTAGAGGGCGGGGTTCTGCTGGTAACGGTCCCGGACCAGGTAGTCCGGGCCCAGCAGTTCCCGGATGCGGCGGACCGTGCGCCGGTCCGGACCGCCGGAGAGCGTGATCTCCACGCCGCTGACCTCCTCCCCGAGGCCGAGGAGGGTGCGCATCTGCGCGATGGGCAGCACCAGCAGTTCTTCATCGACGGCCGCGCCTACGCTCAGCAGGCAGGAAGGGGACACGCGCACGCTGCCCAGGGCCGAGGCAGGGCCGGCGAGCGGGATGCGGGTGCCCCGGCGGGGATAATACAGGATGAGCGGATCGGTGAAATGGGGCCGGACGCCCAGTTTGTAGGCCAGGCCGGAACCGAGGGCGGCCTGCGCGACGTCGCCCCGGTGCAGGGAGAACTCCCCGTCGACCGTATGGGCCGCCAGGCCGGATTCCCGCTCGTAGGTCCCGTCGACGCCCTTGGCGCGCGCCAGGCCTTCCCGGCCCGCGTAAGCGACGAAGACCTGCTCCTCGAGCACGTCACAGGTCCGGACGACGTCCGGATCGTCCGCCAGCGCGTCGAAAGCCGGATCCGACGGTACGAAATACTTGCCGTGCGCGGCCGTGACCAGCACGTCCGGGGCGAGGTCCGAGAGGTTATCCTGGATGACGCGGTCGAAACCGTTGAATACCGAGAGGATGAGGATGAGGGCGGCCGTGCCCACGGCCATGCCGATGGCGCTGATGGCCGAAATGGTGTGGATGACCCCCAGCGACTTGCGGGCGAAAAGGTACCTGCGGGCGATATAAAGTTCCGGCTTCAAGGGCTATTTCCTGAGCAGCTCCTCGATGTGCTCGGCGTAGTCCAGGCTCGTGTCCAGGTAGAAGTCGATTTCGGGCACGATGCGCAGTTGGGAGGCCACTTCACGTCCGAGTTCGCCCCGCAGCGCGCGCTTGTTCTCCTCGAGCACCTGCATCACCTGTGGCGCCCGTTCGGAAGGGAAGATGCTCACGAACACCTTCGCCACGCTCAGGTCGGGGCTGACGCGGACCTCGCTGACGGTGACCATGCAGCCGCCGAAGACCGCCATCCCTTTGCTGCGGATGATCTCGGCGAGGTCGCGCTGCAGTTCGCGTGCGACCTTGAGCTGGCGGGTGCCGGCGGGTTTTTCCGATGATTTCCTAGCCATTGACCTTGATGATGAAATAGTCTTTCTTGCCCTTCTGGGCGAGGATGTACTTGCCGTCGATGATGTCGGCCTCGGAAAGCTGGTAGCCGATGTCGGTCAGCTTGTCCTTGTTGAGGCTGAAGCCGTTCTGCTGGATCATCTTCCGGGCCTCTCCCTTGGAGGGGAAGATCTGCGTGTTGACGGCCAGTGCGTCGAGGATGCCCAGCGGCAGGTCCGTGCGGGCGATCTCGAAGGTCGGTACGCCGTCGAAAACGGCGAGGAAGGTGCGCTCGTCGAGCTTGCGCAGGTCCTCGGAAGTGGACTTGCCGAAGAGCATCTGCGAGGCGCGCACGGCGTTCTCGTACTCCTGCTCCCCGTGGACCATCACGGTCACCTCGCGGGCGAGCAGGCGCTGGAGTTCGCGGCGCTCGGGCGCCTCCCGGTGGGCGGCGATGGCGTTTTCGATCGTCTCGCGGTCCAGCAGGGTGAAGATCTTGATGAAGCGCTCGGCGTCTTCGTCGCTGACGTTGAGCCAGAACTGGTAGAACTGGTACGGGGAGGTGCGGTCCGGATCGAGCCAGACGTTGCCCTTCTCGGTCTTGCCGAACTTGGAGCCGTCGGCCTTCTTGATCAGCGGGCAGGTGAGGGCGAAGGCCTCGCCTCCGTCCATGCGGCGGATGAGTTCGTTGCCGGTGGTGATGTTGCCCCACTGGTCGGAGCCGCCGAACTGCAGGATGCAGCCCTTGTTCTTCCAGAGCCAGTAGAAGTCGTAGCCCTGCATCAGCTGGTAGCTGAATTCGGTGAAGGACATGCCCTCGCTGGACTCGCGGGAAAGACGTTTCTTCACGCTGTCCTTGGCCATCATATAATTGACGGTGATGTGCTTGCCGATGTCGCGGATGAAGTTGATGAAGGTGTAGTCCTTCATCCAGTCGTAGTTGTTGACGAGTTCCGCCTTGTTGGGGGCGTCGGAATCGAAGTCGAGGAAACGGCTGAGCTGCGCCTTGAGGCCCGCGACGTTATGGTTGAGGGTGGCCTCGTCCAGCAGGTTGCGCTCCTGGCTTTTCATCGAGGGGTCGCCGACCATGCCGGTGGCGCCGCCGATCAGGGCGTAGGGCTTGTGTCCGCAGTTCTGGAAATGCTTGAGTATCATTACGCTGACGAGGTGCCCGATGTGCAGGGAATCCGCCGTGGGGTCGATGCCCACGTAGGCGGCCTGGGGACCTTCCATCAGTTTTTCTTCCGTTCCGGGCATGATGTCCTGGATCATGCCGCGCCATTTGAGCTCTTCTACAAAATTCTTCATCGAATGCATACTGATTAGTCTGCAAATTTAGTAAATTTGTAGGTCGAAACAATTTATTACAGTTATAATATGAGAAAGAAAATCGTTGCAGGAAACTGGAAGATGAACACTACCAGACCTGATGGAATCGAACTGGCCAAGGCCGTCGCCGCCCGTGCTGCGGAAGTCCCCGAAGGCGTCGGCCTCATCATCGCCCCGCCCTTCACCCACCTGTGCTGCTGCGGCAAGCAGCTGGAAGGCACCAAGGTCGAACTCTCCGCGCAGAACTGTGCCGACCACGCCAAGGGCGCCTACACCGGCGAAGTCTCCGTAGACATGCTGAAGGCCGTCGGCTGCCAGTGGACGATCCTCGGCCACTCCGAGCGCCGCCAGTATTACGGCGAGACCGACGAGAAACTTGTCGAGAAGGTCAAGCTCGCCCTCGCTGCGGGCCTCGGCGTGATCCTCTGCGTCGGCGAGAACCTCGACGAGCGCGAGGCCGGCAAGCATTTCGACGTGTGCGCCACCCAGGTCAAGAACGTGCTCTATCAGTTCACCGCCGAGGACATGGCGAAGATCGTCATCGCCTACGAGCCCGTCTGGGCCATCGGCACCGGCAAGACCGCGACCGCGGAGCAGGCCGAGGAAATCCACGCCTTCATCCGCCGCGTGCTGGCCGAGAAGTTCGGCGAGGCGCTGGCCGAGGAAGTGACGATCCTCTACGGCGGCTCCTGCAAGCCGTCCAATGCGAAGGAACTCTTTGCCCAGAAGGATATCGACGGAGGTCTGATCGGCGGCGCCGCCCTTAAGGCGGACGACTTCATCCAGATCGCCCTGTCATTCTAAGATACGGATGCACAGGCCGATACGGCCTGAGTTGCTCCACAGCCAGAATTGATCACCCTCGATGCGTACGACTTCGAGGGTGAGATTTTTTCGCGTCAGCACGTCCCGCTCCGTCGTCCAGGTCAGGTTCGCCGTGACGGTCTGGCCCTGTGTGGAGGGGAGTTCGGTGAACGTCACCGCATAGAAGTCGGACATGTTGTCGGTATGCGCCCGGAACTCCTTGCGGTCCCGGCTGAAAGACAGCTGGCAGGTGTTCGGCTCGTAGGTGAAGGGGATGGAGCCGCCGACCATCAGGCGGATTTCGTCGTTTTCGCTGAAGGCGGAACGCATCCGCTTGTCCGAGCAGCCGGCGAGGACGGACAGGATGGCGGCGGAGACCAGCAGGGAAACGAAGGGACGGATGCGTATCATTGGACGGAGATGTTCTTGACGATGATTTCGGACGTGCCGTCGGTGTGCAGGATTTCCGCCTTGAGCAGGCCCGGGTGGCGCAGGGTGAAACCGCCGTCCCCGTCCGGCCGGATGCGGATGCCGTTGAAGAACCAGCGGACTTCCTCGACCTCGGTCGCGTTGAACACGCGCAGCGGGATGCGGGCGTCCCGGGGGAAGCTTCCGTCCACGTTGCGCACGGTGTTGTTGAGGTAAATGTACGGGTAGGAACCGCCGCGGTACATCTTGGTCACGAAGCGGTCGCTCACCGAATAGCGTTCCCGGCCGGATTTGCGGACCGTGATGCTGAAGCTGTAGCCCGTCTGGGGCTGCAGCCGCTCAAGGGTGAAAGAACTGGTCTCCGGGCCGGTTTCTGCGCTGAAACCTTCCTTGCCGTCGGTCCAGCTGACCGTGAAACCTTCGATGTCCGTCAGGGACGGGTCGCATTTCCAGCGGACCAGCGCCGCGTCCTGATAGACGGTGATGTCCGTCAGGACGACCGGGGCGATGACGTCGAAGGAGACGCCGCCCTTCCCGTCCGGCCGGATGCCGGTGAGTGCCAGGCCGTCCGAACGTCCGCTCCAAGAACGGAAACGGGCCGGCGTGTCGGAGCCGAAGCAGTCCAGCCCCGGCTGGGGGAAGGGGACCGCGGAGAAGACCGTCGCATCGGGATTCGCCGGGATGAGCCGGGCGCAGGGATGGTCGGGATTGTCATTCACGAGTCCGTATTCCCAACGTTCGCGGGCGGTGAGTTCGGTTTCATACTGCGGCGCATGGCCCGCCGGGTTGTCCGAACGGTCGACGTGATAGACCAGCAGGCCGCCGTCACGGCTTTCGAAAAGGAAATACTCATCTTTCTTGTCGGTCGGGGCGTAAAGGTATCTGCGGGAGGCGGCGAGGGGAGCCAACTCATAGTGCCCGGTGGCGAGAGTGTCGCAGCGGCCGATTTCCAAAATGTTGAAATCCAGTGCGTTGAATTCAGGGACAGGGTCCTGCCTGCAGCCGTAATCCATCAGGGCCGTATCCCAAAGTCCCCGGGCTTTTCCGCCACTGCCCTCGCCGTCCGTATCGTAATAATCCGGCAGACCCAGCAGGTGGCCGAACTCGTGGCAGAAGATGCCCGGGCGGCCTTCCGGACACAGGGCGAAACTGTCGATTCGCTTTCCGTCCAGGGAGATGGCCTTGCTCAGGGAGGACAGTTCATCTTTCCGGGACCAGAGGTCCCCCGCGATCCCGCTTTCTTCTTCGCCCGGGCCGGGGGTAAGCAGCAGGACGCCGTCCACGGAGCCGTCTCCGTCGTTGTCATATAAAGAAAAGTCGATGCTTTCGTCCGCACGGATGCAGGCTTCCCGGACGGCTTCTTCCAGATGCACGTCACGCTGGCCGGAGCGGTTCTCTCCGTAATAGGACAGGTTCTTGGGAAGGGTCACGGCCGGGGCGAGATCGAAGCGGAATTCCCGCTCTCCACCGAACTGGCGGTTGAAGTAGGCTTCCGCCGCGGCGGTCTGTTTTTCCAGTTCGCTGCGGCTCACGCCGAATTCCCTGTCGGGAAACTGGACAGGCAGCACCACCATCCGGAATACGGCCAAAAGCGTCAGAAACATACTCCCAAGATACGCATTTCTGATGAAAAAGCAAAGGGCCGGCAACCTCGCGGCTCGCCGACCCTTAGACGTGTACTAAAACCTAAACCTACAACATAGATGCAGGGGGTTTCAGAAACGTTGCAAAAATTTTCAAAAAAAATTACTTCGCCTCTGCGACGGAAGCCTTGCGGAACTCCTTCAGGTCTTTCATCAGCTCGAGGGCGGCCTTGCGGGCGCGTGCGCCGGCGGCCTTGTTGCCCTTAGCGACCTGTGCTTCGGCATTGGCTTTGAAGACATCCATCGTCTCCTCGATTTTCTTTACAAGCTCTTTCATGGTGTGTTATGTTTAAAAATTGTTAATGGTTAACTGCTTAATCCACTGCAAGGTAAAAAAGAAAAGAATAAAAACCAAATTTTTCGCGCAAATTCAATTTTTATCTTCGTTTTTTTCCTCTTTGGGGCGTGAATTCAACTGGGACATAGCCTTTTGGATTCCCATGAAGGACCAGGTGCGCAGTCCGCTGACGATGGTCTTTGCGATTTCTGGGACCTGCTGCCGCTGCTCCTCGCTCAGGCTGCCGAGCACGTAGTCGATCTGCCCGCCCAGGGCGAAGTCGTGGCCGATGCCGATGCGCAGCCGCGCCCAGTCCCTGTCCCCGAGCATCTCTTCGATGTGGGCCAGTCCGTTGTGCCCGCCGTCGCTGCCGCCTGCGCGCAGGCGTATCGTTCCGAAGGGGAGGTTGATGTCGTCGCAGATGACCATCAGGTTTTCACGCGGGATTTCGAGTTTCTGCAGCCAGTAGCGGACGGCGTTGCCGCTGAGGTTCATGTAGGTCGAGGGCTTCAGCAGGTGGAACTCCCGTCCCTTGTCCCGCACGACGGCCATGTCGCCGTACCGGCCGGACTCGAAAACGACATTGGATGCCTGGGCCCAGGCATCCAATATCATAAAGCCGACGTTGTGTCTTGTCGTGGCGTATTCGGCACCGATGTTGCCGAGTCCGACCACCAGATAGCACTTGTCAGCCACGGGAGGTTCTGGTTTATTCCTCCGTAGCAGACGCAGTAACATTGCGCGTGGTCTTGACGCCGCAGATGATGGTGTCCTTGTCGGAGATGACTGCGACGTTCTTCACCTGGATGTCGGAGGCCTTGATGCGCTTGTCCAGACCGAGGGGAGTGATGTCCACGGTGATCTCGTCGGGGAGGTCCTTCATCTGGGCGGAGATGCGCAGGCTGCGGACGTTCTGGTAGAACTTGCCACCCTGCTGCACACCCTTGGCGTGGCCGGTGATCACGAGCGGGACGCTGATGGCGATGGGCTTCTTCTCATCCACGGCGAGGAAATCGACGTGCAGGCAGGTGTCCGTGACGGGATGCCACTGCAGTTCGTGCAGGATGGCGGTCTGCGGGGCGCCGCCGTCCAGGACGAGGTCCACGATGTAGGACTTCGGCGTGTCGGTGAGGGCCTTGAGTTCTTTGGCGTTGACGGTGAAGAGGACGTTCTCGAGTCCGAGGCCGTACAGGTTGCACGGCACGAGGCCTTCGCGGCGGAAGGCCTTGATGACGGCCTTGTTGCCGACCTTGCGGGTCTGGCCTTTCAGTTCAAAATGCTGCATTGTTTTGTTTGTTAAAATGTGTTACTCAATTTGGGGCGGACCCAAATCCCATTGCACCAAAACCTTATCGGTTTTCAAAATGCGCGCAAAGATACTGAATATTTCTGATTTTCCAATACTTCCCCTGCGGCTCCGGTTCGCAGGCAGTTTGCCCCGCAAACCTTCCGTTCGCTTCGCTCACTCCATCCCTCCCACTTCGTGGGCCCCTCCCGCTCATGAGCCGCGGGCGGCTACGGTTTGCTTAGGCAACTGCCTGCCTCACCTGCGCCGTTCCGGATACTATTCGACCAGGTGGACGCGGTCGTTCCAGGAGAGGGTGCGGTAGAAGGCGTTGAGGCGGGGACGCCTGGGGTCGGGAATATAGACCGACAGGCCGCAGCAGCGCTCGAGTTCCAGGTCGAAAAACGTGGGCGTTTCCGCGTGGTAGGTGACGGCCTGGGCGAGGGCGTCGTCAAGGCGGTCCATCTCGGCGGAAGTGGCGCCCAGCTGGTCGGCGAGGTCGCGCAGGTCATAGAAGAAGCGCAGCTTGCTGGAACCGTAATAATAGCGCTGCACGGTGCCCGTCAGGTCGGTCGTCAGGCGGTCGCGGTGGGCAGCCACGATGGCGCCGAAGGCATCCGCCAGGGCGTCCAGCCTGCCGCACTCCACCAGGGCGACGGTCGCCGAACGGTAGCTGCCGCTCTGAGCGTTGTAATAATCGTAGTATTCACGGCAGTATGTTTCCAGGTCCGGCTTCGCCCCGCTGAACATGTCCCAGGAGAGGGTTTTGTACACCATCCCCGCGGCGAGGATCTCGGTCGGCGAGAACACCAGCCGGTCGCAGACGTCCCGGAGTTCAAAGGCCGTCTCCACCGTGCCCATCAGGCACGCGTCCAAGATCAGATAATCCAGTTTCATCGGGATGGCGTCCGCGAAATCCCGGAGCTCGATCCAACGGATGTCCGGGTTGCTGCCCTTGCCGGAATACTGGTTCCCCATCGCCTTGGTCAACGGCCAGGGCGACTCCGGTTCCGGGAGAGTGCTGCGGATGCCATACCGCTCGGAATCGCTGGTGTAATCGCTTGGCAGCCAGCCGGTACCGTGAGACGAGAAAATCATCCCGTAATGCGTAGCCGGAAAACTGGCGCGGATGTCTTCCAGTGCCTGCCGGAGGCTTTCCTTCGAGGCGCTGACCATCCCGCTGTCATAGCTCTTGAGCGTGTCGGCGACCGCCTTCCCGTCATGGCTACGGTAGATGCGTACGAGCACCGGGGCGTTGGGCGTGGTGTAGCCGCCGCCCGGGGCGGTATTGTGGCAGAATGCCAGGATGGCCCGGCCGTCGGACAGGCCGGGAAGGACGTCGGTCTGGATGTCGTTGAAGTTGTTGGCCAGGTTGCCGCTGAGGTTGTTGTATCCCAGGGCGCAGTACACGAGCACGTGGTCGTAAGGTCCCTCGTGGGGACGGTCGATCCCCCCGCAGCCGGCCAGAAGCAGGCCCGCGATGATGAACAGCAATGACTTTATCCTGCGCATAGGCTGCAAAGTTACGGAAAGCGTGATAAAAACAAAATTTTTATATGAGGGGTAAAATGTTTACCTTTGTACGTTATTATTAAGGTGTTCATTTTTAACGCTACGATATGAAGGGCATCGTCCTTGCCGGCGGCTCCGGCACAAGGCTCTATCCCATCACGAAAGGTGTCAGCAAGCAGTTGCTTCCCATCTATGATAAACCGATGGTTTATTATCCGATCAGCGTGCTGATGCTGGCCGGCATCCGTGACATCCTGATCATCAGCACCCCGCAGGACCTGCCGGGTTTCCGGCGTCTGCTGGGCGACGGGTCGGACTACGGCGTGCATTTCGAATATGCCGAGCAGCCCTCACCGGACGGCCTTGCCCAGGCATTCATCATCGGAGAAAAGTTTATCGGGAACGATAGCGTGTGCCTCGTGCTGGGAGACAATATCTTCCACGGCAGCGGTTTTACCCCCCTGCTCAAAGATGCGGTACGTGCTGCTGAGCAGGACGGGAAGGCTACGGTATTCGGCTACTGGGTGGACGATCCGGAGCGCTATGGCGTGGCGGAGATTGACGCGGACGGCAACTGCCTGAGCATCGTGGAAAAGCCCAAGGCTCCGAAGAGCAATTATGCTGTGGTAGGTCTCTATTTCTACCCCAACAAGGTGGTGGACGTGGCCAAGCACATCAAGCCTTCGGCCCGCGGCGAACTGGAAATCACCACCGTGAACCAGGGATTCCTGGAGGCGAAGGAATTAAAGGTGCAGACCCTCGGCCGCGGCTTTGCCTGGCTGGACACCGGTACGCACGACAGCCTGGCCGAGGCCTCCATTTTCGTGGAGGTGATCGAGAAGCGCCAGGGCCTCAAGATCGCCTGCCTGGAGGGAATCGCCTATCATCGCGGGTGGATCGACGAAGAGAAGATGCGTGCGCTTGCGCAGCCCATGCTTAAAAATCAGTATGGACAGTACCTGCTCAAGTGCATCGAGGATGAAAAGCGGAAAAAGAAATGATTGTTTTAAAGACTGAACTGGAAGGCGTCCTGATCCTGGAACCGCGCGTTTTTCCGGATCCGCGGGGCTATTTCTTCGAGAGTTTCTCTCAGCGGGATTTCAATGCGCAAGTGGTGCCTGTGCTGGGGCATCCGGTCACTTTCGTGCAGGACAACGAATCCAAATCAGTTTATGGCGTTGTCCGGGGCCTGCATTACCAGAACCCGCCTTTTACCCAGTGCAAACTAGTGCGCTGCGTGCGGGGCCGGGTGCTGGACGTCGCCGTAGATATCCGGAACGGGTCCCCGACTTTCGGGCGGCACGTCGCCGTCGAACTGACGGAGGACAATCACCGGCAGCTCCTGATCGACAAAGGGTTTGCCCACGGCTTCGCCGTCCTGAGCGAGGAAGCGGTCTTCCAGTACAAATGTGACGAATTCTATCATCCGGAGGCGGACGCCGGCATCCAGCTGCTTGACCCGGCGCTCGGCATCGACTGGCAGGTCCCGGCTGCTGAGATTATCATGAGCGAAAAGGACCGTGCCAGCTCCGTCCTGGCTGATATTCCCTTGGTTTTCGAGTATTGACATGACCATTCTCGTAACTGGAGCCAACGGTCAGTTGGGCAATGAGTTGCGGCTGGCTGCCGCAGCGTCGTCCGCGGGCCGTCGTTTCATCTTTACGGATATTACCGATGCTTCGGAGGAATCGGTGTCCATGCTCCGCAAATTGGGCGGAGACAGTATCGACATCTCCACCCGCCGGCTCGATATTACGGATCCGGAAGCAGTACGTTCCGTCGTGCGGGAATGCGGTGTCGATGCCATCGTCAACTGCGCGGCCTTCACCAACGTGGATGCCGCCGAGAGCAACTTCGCTCTGGCAGAGCTCCTGAACGCCAAGGCACCGGAAATCCTTGCCGGCGTGATGCGCGAGGTGAACGGCCTGCTGGTTCACATCAGCACCGACTATGTGTTTGGGGGAGACCCTTACAATACGCCCTGCCGGGAGGACCAGACGGGCACGCCGACAGGCGTATATGGCCTGACCAAATTTCACGGCGAGCAGGCCATCCAGCGTTCCGGATGCCGGTATGTCATCTTGCGCACCGCCTGGCTGTACAGCGAATTCGGCAAGAACTTCGTGCGCACGATGCTTCGCCTGACCGCCGAAAAGCCCTCGCTGAACGTGGTCTTCGACCAGGTCGGGACCCCCACTTATGCCCGCGACCTTGCGGAGGCCATCCTGACCGTCCTCTGTCAATCCGAGCGAAGCGAAGGATCTCTTTCCGGCATCTATCACTACAGCAACGAGGGCGTGTGCAGCTGGTTCGATTTTACCAAGATGATTGCCGAATACGCCGGCCATGATTCTTGTGAAATCCGCCCCTGCCATTCCGATGAATTCCCCAGTCCGGTCAGGCGTCCTGCCTACTCCGTACTGGACAAGACCTTGGTCAAGCAGACTTTCGGTCTGACCGTCCCGTATTGGACGGACAGCCTGCGCCGCTGCTTGGCCGCTCTCCTCCGTGATAAAGTTTACCAAAGGTTATCTTAAAACAGAACTAGAAAATGCTTTGCGAAGATCGTTTCCGGCAAACATATGGCCGTGAGCCGGATGGCCGCTCTTTCTGCCCTTATCGGATTTGTCCGATCGGCGCCCACTCGGACCACAACTTGGGCAAGATTACGGGCCTGGCCATCGATAAAGGGATTCACATCGCCTATTCCGCTAAGAGGAACGGCGTTGTGGAAATGTCCTCCCTGCAGTTCCCGAAGCGGGCACAGTGGCATATCGCCTCGGTCCCGTCCAAGCAGGGCGACTGGGCTGACTACCTTCGGGGTGCCACCATCTCCCTGGGGCGGAGGTACAAGTTGGAAACGGGCATCTGCGGTGTCATCGAAGGGACGCTGCCCATCGGCGGTTTGTCTTCCAGCGCGGCGGTCATCCTCTCCTTCCTGCTGGCGCTCTGCCGTGTGAACGGTATTACGCCCGACAAGCAGGAACTTATTGATTTTGCCTATGATGCGGAATTGAACTATGTTGGCCTGAGCGTGGGTAAATTGGATCAGAGCTGTGAAGTGCTCGGCAAAAAGAACCATCTGCTTTATCTGGACACGAAGGACGGGCGATACGAGCTGATTCCGCAGTCTCCGGCAATGAAACCTTACAAGATCGCCGTCTTCTTTTCCGGTCTGGAACACAGTCTGGCCGGGTCGAAGTACAATATGCGCGTGGATGAACTCCGGGCCGGCGTCTATGCCCTCCAGGCCCTGGCCGGGATGGAATACGGGAAGTTCGGCGAGGCGATGGCCAGGAACGTGCCGCGTTCGGTGTATGAGCAGTACAAAGACTCTCTTCCGGTTCCCTGGGCGCGTCGCTGCGAGCATTGGTACACCGAGTTCGAACGCGTGGAGAAAGGTGCGGAGGCCTGGCGGCGGGGTGACATCGAGACTTACGGACGGCTCTCGTTCGAGTCCGGCTGGAGCAGTATCCACAACTGGGAGTCCGGCGCGCCCGAACAGATCCGCCTCTATGAGATTATGACTCAGACGGACGGCATTTATGGCGGCCGTTTCAGTGGCGCGGGCTTCAAGGGTTGCTGTATCGCGCTCATCGATCCCGCTTACGAAGAATCTATTTGCCGCAGCGTAGGCGAGGCCTATCTGAAGAGTTTCCCTTATCTGGAAGGAAAGTATGAGGCTTTTATCTGCGATAGCGCTGACGGAGTGTCATTATGAAATGCCTGATTCTGGCTGCGGGTTACGCCACGCGCCTGTATCCCCTCACTGAGAACTTTCCGAAACCTCTGTTGGAGGTTGCTGGAAAGCCGATCCTGGACTGGTTGATCGACGATATGGAGCGCGACGGCCGGATTGATGGATACATCGTAGTGACGAACCATAAGTTTGCCGCCATCTTCGAATCCTGGGCGGTCGGTCACCGCGCCGTCACCATTCTGGATGACGGTACCACCAGCAACGACACCCGCCTGGGTGCCGTAAAGGATATTCAGTTTGCTATTGAGCGTTGCTGTCTTGACGAGGATCTGCTGGTAATGGCCGGAGATAACTTGCTGGATTTCAGCCTGTCGGGCTTTGTCCAATTTGCCTTGGACAGGAAGGCTTCCTGTGTGATGCGCTACTATGAAGCGGAAGAGGCGCGCTTGCGCAGGTCCGGCGTCGCGGAAGTCGGGTCCGGCGACCGCCTCCTGACGATGACCGAGAAGCCGGAGCACCCGGTTTCACATTGGTGTGTTCCGGCTTTTTATTGCCTTGCCGCTGCCGACGTCCACCAGGTACGGTGCGCTATCGAAGGCGGCTGTGGCACCGACGCCCCCGGCAGTTTCATCGCCTGGCTTTGCCGCCGGACGCAGATGTACGCCTGGGAAATGCCCGGCCATCGCTACGACATCGGCACCCTGGCGGGGTACGAAGAGATCAAAAGGACATACAGGGGTCTGTAATCAAGCGCTTTTTTTCTTTAGCCCGTTTGTCTTTTCAGCAAACGGGAAAAGGGATTAACAGATTGTTCTCCAAACCATAACCTTGCTTACAGATCGTAAGTAAAAGGTTGTTTTGCCTTTTCTTTATAACAGGGACCTATTTGGTATGTCGCGGAAAAAGATTATATTTGTACAATTTTAGGAGCCTCTGGAAAGAGGACCTGAAAAAAAAGGATTTGCAGAACCGGCTCTTGGATAGGAGCGCGACTGCCGAACGGGGTCAGATTCCCGTCAAATCCGACTTTTACCCGACACTCCGCCTCCGGAGGGTCGGGGAGTAGGAGAAATGCCCTCCATTGTGTCTTCCCATCTGATCGAACCCTCTCCCGAAGGTTTCCACTGGTACGCCTTAAAGGTGTTTTACAACCGGGTGGTGTATCTGAAATCCCTCATCGACCACGAGGGAATGGAGACTTATGTCCCGCTTCAGACCGTGGAACAGTTTGAAAGCGGACGCCTGGTGTACGTCGAAAAGCAGTTGATCCCGTCGCTGCTCTTCGTCCGTTGCCAGGAGGACTGGCTCGTGAAGTTCAAGAATACGCACAACGAGGATTTCATGTTCTACACCAGCGCGGAGAGCCGGAAGCCCGGCACCATCCGCGATGAAGAGATGCGATCCTTCATCCTGGTGACCTCGGCCGGAGCGGGCCGGAACGTGAAGTATTTCGGGGCTGATGCCCCGGAATACCGGACCGGCGACCGGGTCCGTGTCATCGACGGCATCTACAAAGGTGCCGAGGGGTACATCAAGCGTATCAAGAAGGACCGCAAGTTAGTGGTCTCCGTGACCGGCGTAGCCGTGGTCGCGGTCAGTTACATCCATCCCAGTTATCTGGAGAAGATCTGAATACCCGTCATCCATGATGAAAAGAAGCAAGTTATTGTACTTGATTCTTTTACTTACCTTAACGGTCTCTGGATGCCGTGACAGAAACGAATTCCAGACTAAGATTTGGGTAAAGGTCCCGAATTGTAATTCGTCCTTGGACAATGTTGTCAGATGGGAAGGGAAAGATGCCCTCGCCGTTGTAGACAAGGAGGGGATACACAGGTTTGAACTGCGGAAGACGGACGGCAAGGAGGCGGAGTTCGTTGGGAGCGCCCTCCTGGGTGCGGAATCTTTTGCCGTTTTTCCCTATTCGAGCGAAGCTGGCCCCCAAGGCAGTGTCATCTCGAGCATTCCCGCCGTCCAGCAAGGAATTCCGGACAGTTACGACCGCAAGGCGATGGTGCTGGCCGCAAGAGCGGGGGAGTCCGGTACCATTGAAATGAACTGCCTGACCGGTTTGGTTAAAGTTCATATTGATTCGGAGGACATTGCATCCGTTACGATTCGCGGGATGTCGGGAGAAGGACTCTCCGGGAAGTTGCTTGTCCGGGCAACTGTTCGGGATGACCGGACGGATGTGCTGGAAAAAGTGGATAGTGTGAGATTGGAGCCTCTTATGGGCGACTGTTTTGCGAAGGGAGACTATTATGTTTCCGTTCTCCCCGGAACGTTCAAACACGGTTACTATCTGACATTGTCAAGAACCGACGGATGTGTTTCCGTTGTCGAGCATACAGAATCGGCCCGGATGGCGGCGTCTGTCCTTTCTGACGTTCGTTTCCCGGAGACGGATGCATTGAATTGGCAAACAGGACAGCAATGGTCCTCCAGTTTTCTTACACCGCAGAACAAGGCTGCGTTTTCGACATTTTGGGAGAACTATCTTTCGGCTTCCGGATGGGCGGACAAGGTGGACGGCCTGCTGCTGGCAATGACGTCGGAAGGCTCTTGGCCGGGGATAGATTATCAGGATCCGTCCCGCTCCCTCTGGTCTCCGACGGCTCATATTGACAATATGGTCATCTTGGCCTGTGCTTACTATGAGACCGGGGATGATGAATATCTGTCGGCGTTTAAAAAGGCCCTTGCGTTCTGGATTACGAGCGTGCCTCCGTGCAAGAACTGGTGGTTCAATGAGATTTATGTTCCCAAAGAACTGGGGCCGGCTTTGATTCTTGTCCGGAATCATTTGTCCGGGGAACAGATGGATGCAGCGGTCGGCATCATGTCCAAGGCTGTGATTAAAATGTCGGGGGTGAATAAGGTCTGGCTTTCCGGAAACGTATTGTTGACAGGTTTCCTTAAGCAGGATGAGCAGATGGTCGCAGATGCCCGGAATGCCATCGTCGACGAAATGATGATAACGGAGGAAGAAGGAATCCAGCCTGACTGGTCTTATCATTTTCACGGAGCGCAACTCCAATTGGGAACATATGGGCTGCAATTCCTGTCGGAATGTGCAAAGTGGGTTGCTGCATTGAGAGGGACACCGCTTCAAATAGGTGATGAGCAGATGGATTTACTGCGTGATTTCGTGTATAATGGTCTTTATCGCGCCGTTTGGAACGGTTTCTTCGATATGAATGCCTGCGGGAGGCAGGTCGACCCCGGCCGGCAGTTGAATCAGACAGAGTTGCTGTTTGACGCAATGGAACTGTTGGGGTTGGAGCAAAGGGCTGTCACCGGACCAACGTATTATCCGTATTCTGATTTCGGGATTTATCGCGGGGAGAATTGGTATGCTTCCGTACGTATGCAATCGAACCGGACCATTGGTTTCGAGATGACCAACAACGAAAATATGCGGGGCTATTTCTCGGCGGACGGTGCTTGTCTTGTGCGTTGTGCGGGAGATGAGTATTATGACGTGAGTGCTAGTTGGGACTGGCGTCATGTACCCGGTGTGACGTCTTATGATGACGGGAGCGAATTATACGGCTGTATGGTCACTCCGCCGTATAATTGCTCGGATTTGGTATTCGGCAAGGCCGAAGGGGATTTTCTGGTCGCAGCAATGGATCTGAATCGGGATGGGCTTGTCGGAAGAAAGGCCTGGTTCTTTTCTCCCAGGTGCTTTGTATGTCTGGGATCGGGAATATCCCGGTCCGGAGCAGATCGTGTGACAACGGCCGTAGAGCAGTGCCGGATTACTTCCGATGTCTCGGCTGGCAAAAATTGGATTCATCATAACGGAATCACTTATGTTTCCCTGGACGGGAAGGAATTCGGGCAGGCGCCGCGGAAACATGTCGGCGACTGGCAGGCCATCAATCCGACTTATGGCAGCGAGCCGGTTTCCATGGATTTGCTGGATATTTACATAGATCACGGAATGGATCCTGTGAATCAATCTTATGCGTATGCCGTGGTACCGGATGGAAAATCTTCCCGGGATGCTCTTTCATTTGTTGAGGGGAGCGTCAGGATTATATCCAACACATCCGGTATCCAGGAGGTTGAGATAGACGGCAATTTGCTGTCGATTGACTGGATGGAAAGTAGAATTGTAATCAAGAAATAGAAAATGAACAGGTTGTACTTTGCTTCTTTGGTCGCGGTAGCGTTGATGGCCTTCCCGGGGAAGAACCTGCTCTCAGCCGCCAACGGAGTGCTGATATGGGATGTCGGCGAGCTGAACGAGATCAAGTATGATCCGGAGAAAGCCGACCTTTCCGCGAGGTATATCGCTCAGGCGGATTCTTGCCTGGCACTGCCGCCTTTGACCGTGACGGACAAAAAGAGTTCCTTCTCCGAGGATAAGCACTATTACTGCACGATGGCGCCTTATTGGTGGCCGGAAGAGAGAAACGGGAAGACGGTGTACGTGAACCGTGACGGACAGGTGAATCCCCAGAGCCTGGATATGGACAAGGCTAAAATCGCACAACTGGGGGACCGTATGAAATTGCTCGCCATAGCATTCTTCCTTACGGAAGACCGGCAGTATTTTGATGCGTATCGCGAACAGATGGACGTTTGGTTCATCAATCCGGAAACGTATATGTATCCCGATTTCCTGTATGCCCAGGTCGTTCCCGGACAGAATGGCAACAGGGGAAGAAGTGTCGGGATCCTGGAAGGGCACGGGTTCAACGATGTTCTGGAATCATACCGGCTGGTCAATTCCGTCAAGTCGATCGGTCCCAGAAGGAAAAGAATGTTTACGTCCTGGTTTCGTGAACTGGGGGATTGGATGGCGTCGAGCGAGCAGGGAAAGCAGCAGTCCAAGGCCGATAACAACCTGGGCGTGTCTTATGATGTGACATTGTTGAACATATCCCTTTTCGTGGGAGACGAAACCCGCGCGGAGCGTTTGCTGAGGGAGTTTTCCGAAAGAAGGACTTTCAAGCAGATTGAAGAAGACGGACGGATGCCCGGAGAACTGGCAAGGACGAAGGCGTTCAGCTATTCCGTTTATTGTCTGGATTTTTTCGTGGATTTCTATCTGATGGCTGATTCTGCCGGGTTTGATCTGTATCACAAAGACAAGGCTCGCTTTAATTCAGCATATGCGTATCTGCTGCAGTTCGTCGACAATCACGAAGCGTTCCCATACAATCAGATAATCGGCTGGCGCGATTCGACAAAGTCGCTGATGACGCAGATCGGCCGGTTGAAGAGGATCAATCCCGAAATAGAAGAAGAGTTGCAAGCCGGCGCTTCTGTAGAAAAGCGGGAAGACTTAGGAAAGAATGATTGAAATCAAAGATAAAGTTCAATGTTGCGGCTGCAGCGCCTGTGGCGATGTCTGTGCGCATAATGCCATCCGGTTCGTGACGGACGGAGAGGGGTTCTGGTATCCGGTAGTGGACAAGGATAAATGCGTGGACTGCGGTTTGTGTGAAAAGGTTTGTCCGATGATCCGTCCGGCGGAGAATGTAACCAGGTTCAAGACCCCGGCAGTATATGCGGCCTATACGCTGGATGAAAGAATAAGGCTGGACAGTACCTCCGGCGGCATTTTTTCGATGCTGGCTCAGCAGGCGTATGAGAATAAGGCCTTTGTCGGAGGGGCGGTCTATAACGAGGACCATTCGGTCAGTCACATCGTGTCCGATGACCCTTCGAAATTGGATGAGATACGCAGTTCAAAGTATCTGCAAAGTTCAATGGCCGGCCAGTATCGGGAGGTCCGGAACCTTCTGCGCTCCGGTCAATCCGTCCTATACTGCGCCTGTCCTTGTCAGATTCATGCCCTGTATAAGTTTTTAGGCAGGGAATATGACAATCTGGTCACCTGCGATTTTATCTGCCGCGGGGTGAACTCCCCGAAAGTCTTTCTCAAGTATATGGAAATGCTGGAGAAGCAGTTCGGCGCCAGGGCGACCGGGATTAAATTCAAGGCGAAGAAGTGGGGCTGGCACAATTTCTCGCTCAGAGTGAATTTCGCCAACGGGAAAGAGTATTGCAAGGACCGGTGGCACGATTTATTCTTCATCGGCTATTTGCAGGTGGGCAATTTCAGCCGCCCGTCCTGTTATGACTGCCCCTTCAAGGGCTTTCCCCAGAAAGCGGACATTACCTTGGCGGATTTCTGGGGCATCGAAAAGATAGATCCGTCCATGGACCAGGATAAGGGTACGTCATTGGTAATGGTCAATTCGGAAAAGGGAATGGCGTTCTTCAATGGCATAAAGGACCGGATTTCCTGGCGGGAATTCACGATGGATGATGCCAGGGCCGGGAATCCTGCCATGGAGAAGTCCCTTTCTTCAATCCCGCTGAACAGGGATGCTTTTTTCCGGGACTTGGACAAGATGCCTTTCGACCGGGTTGCGAAGAAGTATTTCCCAAAGCGGAACATTATCACTAAAATCGGCAAGAAAATGTCTTCCTTCATCTCGCCTTTCTTGAAACTGGGCCTTTCCATTCCGGCCTGGGCTACTTTTTTGCGGATCAATTACTTGTCGAAACAGGTCAAGAAAAAGAACCGCTCTCCGCTCTTCTTGAATGAAAGCCGGACGGTCATCCAGATGGACCCCGGCTCCAGATTGTCGCTGAACGCGAAACTGATTACCGGAGTAAAGCAAGTCAAGAGGTCTCGCCCCGAAACGAGAATCCTGTTGGAAAGCAACAGCGAAATGATTGTAAATGAGCGCTTCACGGTCTTCGCTAACAGCTATATCCGCGTAATCAAGGGCGGGAAACTGATCTTGAACGGCGGTTCTATCAACGAGAATGTTCAGATTACTGTCGGAGATGTCGTGGAAATAGGAAAGGGTGCCACTATCGGAAGGGATGTCGTAATCAGGTCGTACGACGGGCATACCATCTGCGAGGAAGGTTATAGGAAATCCGCGCCCATCAAGATTGGGGAGCATGTTTGGATCGGGCAGGGAGCGACGATCCTGAAAGGTGTTTCGATCGGGGACGGTGCGGTTGTCGCCGCCGGAGCCATCGTTACGAAGGACGTCCCGGCCAAGGCCGTCGTTGCCGGAGTTCCGGCCAAGGTAATCAAGGAAAACGTTAATTGGAAGAAATGAATCTCTTGTTAATCGGTGGGACGGGTGTATTAAGTTCGGCGGTTGTCGCCGAGGCGCTGTCCCGGAATATCGAGGTTACGATTGTCAATCGCGGAAAGAAGAAAAGGGAAATCCCGGCAGGAGTTACGCTGATCAAGGCGGATTATCGTGACAGGGAACTGATGCGATCGAAGCTGGACGGGCTGCATTTTGACGCCGTAATCGATTTCATCTGCTACAATCGGAAACAGATAGAATATAGCATTGACCTGTTGCACGACATAGCCGACCAGTACGTATTCATTTCGACCGCATGCGTTTACGATACCAGGAAGCCGGGCATAAAAGACGAGGATGCCGACAAAGTGCTCCCGGATTGGGATTATAGCGTGAACAAGTGGAGCTGCGAATGCTATTTGAAAGAGCAGGCCGAAAAACTGGGGTTCAATTATACTGTCGTCCGCCCTTGCGTCACCTATGACGATACCAGGATCCCCTATGGCGTCATGCCGCTGTACGGATATCACTGGACTTTTTGCGCGCGTATCCTGAGCGGAAAACCGGTGCTCCGTTGGGATGGCGGTGCTGCCCGTTGGAATATGATGCGGGTCGAAGACTTTGCCGTGGGAGTCGTCGGAATAATCGGGAACCGGAAATGCTATGGCGAAGCCTTCAATATCAGCGGAGATACGCCTTATTCATGGGATGATGTGCTGAAGACGCTTGGCGAGTTGTTGGGGAAGGCCCCGCAGGTTTTTGATCTGACCAGTGAGGAGTACAAGCGCTGCTATCCTGACCGGAAGGGGGAGATTGCAGGACGTGCGCTGGATCTGATCGTCAGCAACAGAAAGATCAAGGAATATGTGCCGGATTATGCCACGACCTTTTCCTTGAAAGACGGCTTGCAGAAAACGATAGATGCATACCGGGAAAACAATTATCAATTGGGGATAGATTGGAGATACGATGCTGCAACGGACCGGGCGATAAAGGTGCTTTCCGGGAAGAAGGGTGTTTCTCCAAAGCAATATAACCTTGGCTTCATAGATTATCTGGGCACGGCGACGGCCGCGGATCGGAGGACCTATTGGCTTGAGTTCCATAAAGATAACGTTTTTGTGAGAGTATATGGTCTGGCGCTTCGACTGGTGAACAGGCTGAAGCGCTCCATGTCATAACGATGGCAGAAGTAACCACCAACAAGACCATAGCGAAGAACACGGTATTCCTGTACATCCGGATGCTGTTCGCGATGGCGGTGTCGCTGTACACCTCCCGCGTCATTCTGGATGTCCTGGGTGTAGATGACTATGGCCTCTACCAGGCCGTGGGCGGTGTCGTGGCGATGATGTCGTTCCTGAACAGCGCCCTTTCACACGGGACGTCCAGGTTCCTGACGTTCGAGCTCGGAACCGGAAATTTCGATAAACTGAAACGGACGTTCTCCTCCGTGATGACGGTCCATTTCCTGCTGGCCCTCTTCATCGTCGTGGTCGCGGAGACGCTGGGCCTCTGGTTTGTCCGCCATAAACTGGTGATACCGGCGGACAGGATGGATGCCGCCCTCATTGCCTATCATTTTTCCATCCTGACGACGGTCATCCATATCATCCAGGTCCCGTATAACTCATCGATTATCGCGCACGAGCGAATGAACGTCTATGCTTACGTGAGCATTATCGACGTGGTCCTGAAACTGGCGATCTGTTACCTGCTCAAGATAGGCGGCTTTGACAAGCTGGCTTTCTATGCGATGCTTCTCTGTGCCGTCCAGACGTGCGTGGCGTTGATCTATCGCATCTATTGCGTGAGGAGATTCTCTGAAACGCGTTTCAAGTTCTCGTGGGACTGGAGCATCCTGAAAGGCGTCCTGAGCTATTCGGGGTGGAATCTGTTCGCCAACACCGCGCTCGCCCTGGTCACCCAGGGTGCCAGCATCCTGCTGAATATGTTCTTCACCTCGGCCACCGTGGCCGCGATGTCCATCTCGAATCAGGTGAATGCCGCTGCGCAGCAGTTCGTCAACAGTTTCCGGACCGCCGCGAATCCTCAGATAGTAAAAAAACTGGCCGTGGGCGACCAGGCGGGCAGCCAGCGCCTGCTCCTTGTCTCGACGAAATTCAGTTTTTACCTGATGCTTCTTCTGGCGCTGCCGATTTTCCTGGTGTCCGAGGAATTGCTCTCCATCTGGCTGAAAGAAGTGCCTGAGTATACCAATATCTTCGTACGGCTGACAATCGTGACTTGCCTTTTCCAGGTTTTTGACACATCTTTCTATACTGCGCTGTACGCAAAGGGAAGGATACGGGAGAACGCGATGATCTCTCCCTCCATCTTGTTCATTCTGTTCCCGATCGTATACGTGCTATATAAACTCGGTTTCCCTCCGACGTGTCTTTCTTGGGGGTTGATGGCGGCATATGCCATCCTGGGACTGATCGTGAAGCCGCTGCTCATCATCAAGATCGCGGATTACCGGTGGCGGGATATCCTCGGGGTGTTCGTGGATTGCCTCAAGGTCGCCGTCGTTGCCGTGATCGTCCCGTTTGTCCTGTACCGGTTCTCCGACCGTTTGTTCGACAATCATATTGTCCGGTTCCTCGTCTTGGGTTTTGTTTCCGTCCTGAGCGTAGGCATTTCCGTCTGGTTCCTGGGATTGACGCCGGAATGGAGGCGGAAGGCCTTCAGTTTTGCCAAAGGGAAACTGCATTTGAAACATTGAGCGTATTTTTATGAGGATAGGTTTGCTGACAGTCCCGTTCAACAATAACTACGGAGGTATGCTTCAGGCCTTTGCGCTGAAGACCGTGCTTGCCGGGATGGGACACGAGGTGACTTTCATCAACCGCAGGAGAAACCGTCCGACGGGCTTGAAATTCAAGGTGTACGGGCTGCTGGTCAGGCTTCATCTGATTGAAGATTATCTGGCGAAGAGGTCTGCGGCATTAAGCGTGAATACTGACTTGTTCAAGGAGAAGTATCTGTCCCCGATTACCGAGCCGTATTATACGACACAGGAATTGCGACGTTGTCTGAAACTTGGTTTTGATGCTTTCGTGGTCGGAAGCGACCAGGTATGGCGATACCGCTATGCGAAGGACAGCATTGACGATTTCTTCTTCAGTTTTCTGGAGAATACGGGAGTCCCCCGTTTCAGTTATGCCGCCTCGTTCGGTACCGAGGAAATGGATTATCCGGATGATAAGAGAAAGGCTGTTTCGCGCTTGTTGAAAGAGTTTCGCGGGATTTCGGTACGGGAAGAAAGCGGGAAAGACCTGCTGGTTGATTGTCTGGGCGTGCCGGCAGATGCCGTGCAGGTGGTGCTTGATCCGACCTTGCTGCTTTCGTCTGCAGATTATGAACAACTGTTCCATAGTCAATGGGATTATCCTGGAGGGTATCTGTTTACGTATATCCTGGATGAAGCCGTGGTCAATTCGGAAGGCATTTCTGCCTTGATGAAACGTATGGACCTGAGGCGGGTGGACATGAAGGCGCAGACAGGGGACGTGAGCAAGCTGGAGGTGATAGAACCGGTCGAAAAATGGCTCTCCGCCATATACCACTCCGATTTCGTAATCACGGATTCTTTCCACGGAACCGTGTTCTCCATTATCTTCAACAAACCCTTCCTGACCGTCGCCAATCCGACGCGCGGCGTTGCGCGCCTGCAGACCCTGCTGAACAAGTTCGGTCTTGGAGACCGTCTTGTCTTTGGACTGGACGCCTCGGTTGCGGAACTGGTATCCAAACCGGTCGATTGGGAGGAGGTCAATGAAAGATGGCGGGGAATGCGCTTGGATTCAATGAATTATCTGGAGGAGATTTTGTCCGCCATCTAACTCGTTTTTGAATGCTCTCCTGGATTCTCTCCACCATATTGTATCTGGCGACCATTGCTTTCGGTTTCTACCTGGATTTCGGGTTGAATCCGGGGAAGGGGAAGAAATCGGCTGCCCGATTTATGAAATGGAGACGTGTTTATCTGGTCTGGCTGTATATTTTCCTCTGTTTCGGCTATATGACGGGTGCGGACTGGCGGAATTACGAGTTGGTTTACGAAAACGGAGACGAGTATGCCGGGGCGCTGATTCGTTTCCTGGCTGAACCGGCATCCTGGGCCTTGTTCTCATTTATGCCGAAAATAATACCGGATTTTATCCTGATATCGTGTCTTGCCAAATGTGCTTATCTGTTCTCAGCCTATAAGTTAACTTCGGCGATGACGGACAAGTGGGCGTCCGCGTTGGCTTTACTGATTCCTCTTAAGTTGGGTTTTATTCTGATTCAAAACCCTTTTCGTTTTATGCTGGCGTTGATTTTTATCAATTTCGCCCTGTACTATCTCTATCTGTACCTGACGGACCCGGCAAGGCACACCTCGAAAACGGTGTTGATAATCATGGTAAATACCATCGTCGCCGTCCTGTTCCATACAAGTTGCATCGTATTCATCGCGTTGATTCCTCTATCCTTTTTGATTCCTAAAATCAGGAAAGTGAATCCGGGGGTTCTTTTCATCATCTATCTGGTTTTCGTTATCCTTACGAGCAGCCTTTCTTTAATTAACAGTTTGAAACAGGGTGCCATTGGTGCGCTTCAGGAGTTTATGGAGATGGGTGATTATGCCAATTATGAGATCGAAGACGGCTCTTCGCTCAGACTTGTAATCAATCCCCTTCAGATCATATTCTGCTTTTTCATCCTGTATTCGAGAGATAAGATTTGTCACTTTTATAAAAACGGGTCTGTCGTCTATGGATTTGCCGTGGCATATTGTTTTTTGACAAGGTTGTTCATAATGATTCCGACCGGATTCAGACTGGCCCTCCCGTATAGCGTTTTCTACGTTGTCTTTATCATCTTTATGCTGCGGCCGAGGAATGGTTTTGTGCGCCCTGTATCTGAAACGGGATCCGAGATGCCCCGGCAGAGTGCCAGGCCCAAGGTACGCCGTCCTTCATCCTTCCGGTTCCCTGTAAAACTGTGTGCACAGTTGATGGTGATCTATTCGCTTCTGTCCTTTGGCAATAAGGTCTGGACCCGTTTTGAATTTATACCCTATTCCAATAGCATACCTTACTTTTTCATCGGCCATAAGTCTTATGATGAACGTGACCAATATAATTTGAAGGCCTATCAGGCAAGATTCGGAAGAACATTTGATTTGAAGCGGGATGAGAATTAAAGCCGATAATATCAGCACATACCGCCAGGCATTGGTGGGCTTTGCGATGTTTGCCGTCATGTTCTCCCATTGGTTTGGGTTCCAGGCAATCAATTCCGGGATTCCGTACAAGATTTCGACCTTGTTGACAAAGCCGGTTTTTACGGAGGGATTGTTGTTCCTGTCCGGGTTCGGCCTTTATTACTCCTTCTCAAAAAACCAGGATATCAAAGGTTTTTACAAACGGCGTCTGCTTCGCTTGTTCATCCCTTTCCTTATCTTGTCTTTTCCGTTGTATACTTTTTTCCTCGCCGCCAGGGAAGGATATGGTTTCACGGAGTATGTCGGCCAGCTTTCAACGACATATTTCTGGTTCGGGGGCAATTACGGGGGAATGTGGTATGTGTCCGTTTCGGTGTTGCTGTATCTTCTGTTCCCGTTTGTATATAAAACCATTTTCAGACAGGATGGGAACAATGCTTCTGTCATCGTTCGGACGGCGGTTGTCCTGGGGGTCGTCTACCTCGCTTTATGGGGACTGAGATCATTTGCCGGCGATTATTATGATCTTGTGGAGATCGGCATCGTGAAGATCCCGTTTTTTATCATCGGCATTTTGGCCGGATTTGCCGCGAAGGACAACAGATTGTCTGATACCGGCTATCATATTTGCCTGGCGGTCATTACCCTGGCATACCTGATACTGACGGTTGTCAATCACCGCGTGGATGGTTATTGGCTCAATCACGCGACGGGCGTATTCCAAAAACTGTTTTTTATTCCGCTGTTGTGCATTGTCTTGGGTTTTCTGGGAAACGGTTGGATCGGGAAAGCCGTGACAGGTTTTTTCGGGTGGTTTGGAAAGTATTCGCTTGAACTGTATATCCTGCATCTGCATTTTTATATGTTTTTTCATTACGGTCCCCTTAATGCCGTCCTTCCCGATGTGGCGCAGGCTTCCCTTGCGATGTTGCTTGCATTGCTTCTCTGCCGGCCGGTCAACAAACTGCTGGCTTGGATTACGGCGCGGATCCGCAATGATAAATCCCTCGGCACTGTATGAAGAAGATTTTGTTTGTCGCACCTTATAATTTGAATGTCCGTTCCGGCGGCGGGTTGGCCGCCTTGGCGTATTATAATGCCCTGGAGTCTCTTTTCCCCGGGATGGTTGATATCGTCTGCCCGTCCGAGGCTTGTTATGGCGCGTTCTCCACGGCAATCGGGGCGCCGAAGCGAACGCCCCTGCAGCGCCTCAATCCGAGCCCGCACCGATATAAGTCTTTCATCAAGAAATACTTGAAGAGGGCTTCCTCCGAATATGGGCTGTGCGTCGTCAACGGCGGTATCTATGCCGGAGATATGATGGACATCATCCACGCGTCCGGGTTGCGAATCCTGGTCATACATCACAATTGCGAGCGGGAGTACCATATGGACAACAAGTCCGCCCTGACGCTTCGGGGACGCACTCCCGTGCTGGTCAACCTGTTGGAAAAGAACGCTTATAAAAAGGCGGACCTGAACTGTTTTCTGACCGGTGCCGATATCGCCCTTTTCCGGGATTATTACGGGACTGCCGGCTCCGATCCCTTCCTGCTCGGTGTTTTCGAACCGGAACCGGCGGAGGGACACGTTTCGCTTGAAGGACCGGAAGGCCCTCATCCTTTGACGATAGCGATCACCGGAAGCCTCTGTACGGTGCAGACACGGGCTGGAATCAAGGATTTTATGGAGCATTACTATGACCTGGCAATGCAGACCGCACCGGATTCCAGAATAGTCCTTGCCGGTCGCGACCCTGCGGAAGAAGTCCTCGGGCTGGCTCAGAAATACGGGAATATCAGCGTTGTCCCGAATCCGAAGGATATGAGCGAGATCGTCCGCCAGGCGGATATCTTCCTGTGCCCTACACAAGTCGGCGGTGGCCTGAAACTGCGGGTGATGGACGGGATGAGGCAGGGCCTGCCCGTTCTGGTGCATAAGGTGTCCGCCAGGGGTTACGAGCAGTTTGCCGGACAACCGTTCTTCCAGGTCTATTCGGACGGGGCCTCGTTTAAAAAAGGCCTTGAGACGATCTTGACGGCCGGGGCGTCTTATGACCGGGCGTTTATTCGGAACCAATATTTGGACAATTTCAGTTTCTCTTCCGGCAGGGCGCGGATGTCGGAAGCGGTCAAAAGGGTTATGGGTTTATGAAGATCAGGCTACCGCTAATCATCCTGTCGCTGCTGATTCCGGTCGGTCTGTCGGCCCAGTTCACTGACTCGGTGACGGGGCTGTTGCAGATGCCTTCTGCAGAAATGCAGCAGTCGGGTGTGGTTTCCATAACGAACACCGTCTTGAACCAGCACGCGACCGCATCGCCCAAATGGGAGTATACGACCTTCTCCTATGGATTCAGCATAGCCTTTTGGTCACGGCTGGAAGTCGCATATATCTGTACGATCATCGACGGAAAGAAGAATAAGAAACCGACGCAGCGGGATATGATTCTTTTCAACCAGGACCGCCATTTCGCTGCGCGGGTGCAATTGCTGAAGGAGGGGGAGTTCTGGCAATATATGCCCAGCATTGTCGTCGGCATCAGCGATCCTGTGTCCCAGAAAGGAG
The DNA here is from genome assembly GCA_947167015.1 of uncultured Bacteroidales bacterium. GTDB lineage: Bacteria > Bacteroidota > Bacteroidia > Bacteroidales > UBA932 > Cryptobacteroides. Next base: position 30,672 of record CAMVGM010000005.1, on the reverse strand, counting down.
AAGGATATATCGGTTCTGATGTGTCCAAGAACAATGGCTACTTCAACCGCACCTATATCGTTTCATCCAAGCATTTCGACACCGCGTACGGAATGGTTTCCGGGCACTTGGGATATATCTACAACAAACGGCAGGATTATCGCCTGAACGGCGTTTGCGCAGGTGTTTGCTGGAGCCCGGTATGGCTGTCCGACCACGGTCTGTTGAAAGAAGTCAAGCTGATTGCCGAGTATGACACGCGAACGGTGAATGTCGGAAGTGTGGTTTCCCTGTGGGATGACCGTTTTGAGTGTATGGTGGAGTGGCAGGGCTTCAAATGGATGAATTGCGGCATCCGGTATAAATTCAGATTGCAATCGAACTAAACCTAGAACGTCAATGAGCAGAATACTGTTGCTGACTACGATCTATCCCAGTCCCGGACGCCCGGGAACGGAAGTGTGTCATTTTTTTGTGAAAGAGTGGATAAAGATGGGGCATCAGGTCATCGTTGTCCATATGCGTTCCTGCTTCCCGGCCGTTTACCAAAGAATCGCCAATCGTTTTCCGGGACTTACACAGAAATATTTAGGGGCTTATCTGGCCGATATGTCAAACCGCGAGGTGGTGGAGTATGAAATGGATGGCGTCAGGGTATACGGCCTTCCGCTTGTGAAGATCGTCCCGCACTTCCGCATTACGAGAAAATGCGCGAAAGAAACCTTGCGCATCATCCAAGAAAAGCTCCGTGCGGAAAACTGGAGACCGGATGCGATCCTGGGGCATTTTACGAATCCGCAACTGGAACTGATTCCCCAACTGAAGAAACTGTATCCGGAGGCACGCACCAGCCTGGTGCTTCACTCAAGCGACATTCCGGGGCAGATCAAGAGGAACTATCCATTCAGTTTCAAGAAGTTGCTGGCTTCATTTGACTGTATCGGGTACAGGTCGGTTTCAATCCGGGATCGGTTCGAGAAGGCTTTTGGAAAGAACTTCCGTTTTTTCCATTGTTATTCCGGCATTCCTGCGGATTTCGTCTCTTCAGAAACGGTAAGGACTTTTTCGGATACTCCCTTGAAAGATTTCCTGTATGTCGGGCAATTCATCCGCCGGAAATACCCGCAAGAAGTGATGTCCGCTCTGCTGGATGTTTACGGGAAGGAGTCTTTCAACCTGACTTATGTCGGAAAAAAGAATGTGTTGTTTGATGACCTGGTACGATATGCGGAGAACCAGGGCATTCAGGACAGGGTTCACTTTGCGGGGAAGGTCGCCAGAGAACAGGTCGTGGCCTATTATGATGCGGCGGACTGCTTTGTGATGATCAGCCGTGACGAGACGTTCGGGCTTGTTTACCTTGAAGCGATGTCGCGTGGCTGTCTGGTAATCGCCTCCCGTGGGGAGGGGATGGACGGAATCATCGAGAATGGCAAAAACGGATTCCTGTGCGCTGCAGGGGATGCCGTGGAACTCGCGGCTACCATCAGGAAAATCAATGCAATGGATGCAGCCGAAAAGACGGAAATTTCCCGTCAGGCGGTATTGACTGCACGGCGGATGACGGATGCTGCCGCCGCGAAGGATTATTATAACCATGTTTTTAATATACAAGGATGAAAGCTGTTCTATTAGCCGGAGGTTTCGGAACAAGGATTTCCGAAGAGAGCCACTTGAAACCCAAACCGATGATTGAAATCGGCGGTATGCCCATCCTGTGGCATATAATGAAACATTATTCCTCGTATGGAATCAACGAGTTCGTCATCTGTGCAGGTTACAAGCAGCATATCATCAAGGAATGGTTCGCCAATTATTACCTGCATACGAGTGATATTACGTTCGACTTGTCCCAGGGAAATCTGATGACCATTCATTCCAACCAGGCGGAGCCCTGGAAAGTGACCGTCGTGGACACGGGACTGAATACGATGACCGGAGGACGCATCAAGCGAATCCGGCCGTATATCGGGGACGAGGCTTTCCTGTTGACGTATGGTGACGGTGTCTCGGATGTCGACATTCGGGAAACCATCGCCTTTCATCGCAAGGCGGGGCGTCTGGCCACGATGACGGCCATCCTTCCCGAAAGCCGTTTCGGCGTACTGGATATCGACGGCGACCGTGTCAAGGGTTTCCGCGAGAAGAGCCGGGCCGATTCCGGATGGATCAATGCCGGCTTTATGGTATTGGAACCGGCGGTCTTTGATTACATCTCCGGCGACGATACCGTTTTCGAGCGGGACCCGCTCGAAAACCTGGTGAAGGACGGGGAACTCAGTTGTTACAAGCATATGGGTTTCTGGCAGTGTATGGATACCCTGCGTGACAAGGAACGATTGGAAAAACTGTGGGCAAAAGGTGAGGCCCCCTGGAAAACCTGGTAGGAAAAATGGTAGATATTTTTGACGGTTTTTATGCCGGAAAGCGGGTCCTGGTAACCGGCCACACCGGTTTTAAAGGCAGTTGGCTCTCCATCTGGCTTCACGAGATGGGCGCCGAGGTGATCGGCGTCGGACTGGATCCGTATTCGGAAAAGGATAATTATGTGCTTTCCGGAATCGGGAAGAGAATCAAGGCGGACCTTCGTGCGGATATCCGTGACGGGGAGAAGATGAAAGCCATTTTTGACGAGTTTCGTCCGGAAATCGTTTTCCATCTGGCCGCCCAGCCCCTGGTCCGGCTCAGTTATGACTTTCCCGTCGAGACATACCAGACGAACGTGATGGGCACGGTCAACGTGATGGAAGCCATTCGCGCCACGGACAGCGTCCGTGTCGGCGTGATGATTACGACGGACAAGTGCTACGACAACAAGGAGCAGTTGCGGGGATACAAGGAAGACGACCCCTTCGGAGGATATGACCCTTATTCTTCCAGCAAGGGCGCCTGTGAGATTGCCATCCAGTCGTGGCGCCGGAGTTTCTTCAATCCCTCTGAGTTCGGAAAGAAGCATCACGTGAGTCTGTCCAGTGTCCGTGCCGGCAATGTGATCGGCGGTGGAGACTGGGCGAAGGACCGGATTATTCCCGACTGTATCCGTGCATTGGAAGCCGACCGCCCTGTCGAGATTCGCAGCCCGAGATCCGTGCGCCCGTGGGAGCACGTCCTGGAGCCCCTTGGTGGCTATCTCCTTCTGGCGCAGAAGATGTGGGAGCATCCCACGGAGTACTGCGAGGGTTGGAACTTCGGGCCGGAACAGGATTCCGTCCTGACTGTATGGGATGTCGCTTCGGCCATAGTCAAGAGTTATGGCCGCGGAGAACTGAGAGACGTATCCGATCCGGATGCGCTGCACGAGGCTCAGTTGCTGATGCTGGATATCGGAAAAGTGAAGTCACGCCTGGGATGGCGTCCCCGGCTTAAAGCTGCGGACAGCGTTGACCTGACGGTCGACTGGTACAAACGCTATAAGACCTGCGACGTGATGTCACTTTGTTTAGAAGAAATCGAAAACTATCTCCGTAAATGAAGAAAGCGATTGTGACTGGTGCGAACGGGTTCGTCGGCTATTGGCTCGTTCGCGAACTGCAGCGGCACGACGTGCGGGTTACGGCCGTGATCAAGGACGAGAACGAGAACATCTCGATGTTCAAGGAATTCCCGGCCGTCGACGTTGTGTATTGCGATCTGAGCGAGTTCCGATCGTTGCCGGACCGGATCCGTGACCGCGATTTTGATGTAATGTATCATCTGGCGTGGGTTTCCGCTGGCGGAAACGGCCGGGCTGATTACTCCATCCAGCTGGATAATGTGAAATATGCCTGCGATGCGGTCGGTGCCGCTGCGGCGATCGGGTGCAAGAAGATCCTGTTTGCCGGAACGGTTACGGAACGGATAGCGGGCAATATCCTGAATCTTTCCGCCAAGGCCGTGAACAATATCTACGGTGTCTGCAAGCATATGACGCACTGCCTGGTGGACATCGAGAGTCAGCGGCAGGGGATCGACTATGTCTGGATGCAGTTCTCCAACCTGTTCGGGCCTTACAGCATCAACGGCAATATTGTCGGTTATACCATCAAGGAACTGCTCTCCGGACGGGATGCGGGTTTCGGCCCCGCCGACCAGCCGTATGATCTGCTGTATATCGAGGACCTGGCTTATGCGGCATATCTGCTGGGAGATCGTCAGACTACCCGCAACGCCTATTATGTGGGCAGCGGGGACATCCGGATCCTGTCGGATTACCTGAAGGAGATCGGGAGAATTATGGGTGCCGAGGAGAGAATCAAAATCGGGGCACGGCCGGATGATGGTACGAGATACCTTGCCGAATGGTTTGACATATCCTCCTTGGTTGCCGATACCGGCTATCGTACCCGATTCAGTTTTGAGGAGGGTGTATTGAAAACAATTAACTGGATGAAATCAATTATCTAATGCCTATCATATTCCATAAGACATCGATCGAAGGCTTGACGCTGATCGAGCCCCACGTTTTTGAAGACGAGCGGGGTTATTTTATCAAGGATTTTGAGAAAGAGACCTTTGCGAGGAACGGATTGCCGGATTTCGTCATCGAAAGCAATGAGTCGAAATCCAGGAAGGGGACGATCCGGGGCCTTCATTTTCAGCAGAAGTATTCGCAGGGGAAACTGATTCGTGTCATTCGCGGCGCCGTTTTTGACGTTGCCGTCGACCTGCGTTTCGGCTCCCCGACCTTCGGCCGGTGGGAAGGGTTCGAGTTGTCGGAGTCAAATCATCTGGAGTTGTTCATACCGAAGGGATTCGCCCACGGATACCTGGCGTTGGAGGAGGGCAGCATCTTTTCCTATAAATGTACGGACCGTTATGCTCCGGAATATGACAGCGGCATCCGGTATGACGATCCGGACATCGCGGTCCAATGGCCGATTGACAGGGTAGGGAAGGAGAATCTGATTACCTCCGCAAAGGATGCGCGGCTTCAGAGTTTTGCTGAATTCGTAGCCAAAGGGCAATCTATAGAATAGAATCGATGGATAAGAAAGAACTGACGATCCTGGTTGTTTCCTATGACGGGTATAGTGATATGTGGCCGGGATTCTTTGCCTGTTTCCGAAAATATTGGCCGGATTGTCCCTATGAACTTGTCCTTGCGAATAATCAGAAGCAGTGCCCCGACCCGGACGTGCGTGTCGTGAACTGCGGCGAAACGGCACAGTGGAGTACGCGTACCCGGACGGCGTTGGAGCAAATCCGGACAAAATATGTCTGTTTCCTTCTTGAGGACTTTTTCCTGTCCGGACAAGTCTCCACGGCATATATGGAACAAGCGTTGGAGTTGATGCGAACGGAAAAGATAGATTATTATAAGCTTCTTTCTTTTTCCAGGATCAACACGCCTTCATACGAGAAGAACCCGGCACTGAGAATCATACCGGCGGATTTGCCTTATGGAGTCAGTCTGCTGGCAGCCATCTGGGAGAGGGAGCATTTCCTGTCCCTTATCGGGGACGGGGATTACAATCCCTGGCTTTTTGAGGCGAGGCGTATCGAAGAAGCCAAACTTGCCCCCAGAAATAATGACACGATGGTCGGCGTTTTCGACCCTGCCAATCCTCTGCATATCTGTCATATGGCGGTGCAAGGAAAATATCTGCCGGATGCCGTACGAAAGATGCGGGGACTGGGCGTGGATGTCGACACTCGGAGCCGTCCGGTCATGGCGGGGAAAGAATATCTCAAATACAGAATGAAAAAACTGGGGGCTTCCCTGGCAGGGAAGAGCCCGTTCATCAAGAAAATAGCTTTAAAACTTGGATTCGAGTCTGTGTCAGACCGCTCTCTGGCTGCAGTGAATACAAAAACAAATGCTTAAGTGAATGTCGGCTATTACTGTATTCAGTCGATGCGGCCGTGAAATATTGAAGTATAAGCAGTGGCTTATGGGTGTGGCAATGATACTGGTGATTCTTTGCCACTCCCAGGTTACCCGTTTGCCTTTTTTGAAGGTTTTTGCTCCAGGAATGATCGGGGTGGACATCTTTCTTTTTTTGAGTGGGTATTCACTGTGCTTTTCGTATGAGAAAAACGCACTTCCGGTTTTTTATAAACGTCGCTTTTCGAGGATTGTCCCTCTATATGTCATAATGGCCGTTGCCGTCAGCGTCATCATTACGCTTCAGGGAACGAGACTCTCGTGGTTTGGCTGGATATGTAATGTTACTTCACTGTCATATTATTGTGTCGGAGGCGTGCAGTTCGACTGGTACCTGAGCGTGCTTGTCCTTTTTTATCTGCTGTTCCCGGTTCTCTTTAAACTGGTCAGGTCCATTTGGATATGGCTGTTGTTTTTGTTGCTTTGTGCAGGATTGGTTTTTTGCTTGGACCTGAACGAGTTGCACGAATGTGCCATCGCACGGATTCCTGTTTTTTGTCTGGGTGTGCTTTGTTACCATAAACGGGAGGATACTCTGTTTTATTTCTACGCATGGTTGATCTCCAGCGTTTGCCTTCTTATAGGTGTTTTCTTGAAAATGCCGGGCACGTTCCTGATGGATATGGCCGCACCTTCTCTTCTTCTGGTGTTGTTCATTATCGCAGAAATACTTTTTAAGCGGAAAGAGAATAATAAGGCCGTTTCTCTTTTTTATGATGGCGTGGAAAAGTTTGGAGTCTACTCGCTGCCGATATACGTGTCTAATATCATCACATTCAACATCTGTCACTTTGCGGGCAGTCCCTGGGTAAGACTCGTGCTTTATTGTTTGCTGACGGCTGTATTTGCCTGGTTGCTCGCCCTGGCCGACAAGATGATTCAGAATGGGATCCGAAACGACAGAATATGACTGCTAAATTGAAAGTGTTCGTCAAGGGGTGTCTCACCTATTTGTTCAATGGGTTGAAACTGCTGCGGATGAGCCGCGTCGGACGGGGTTGTTCCATCGGGCGCGGTTTGACCGTGCATTCCCCGGAGGGAGTCCGTCTCGGGAACAATGTGCGCATCGGCCGTTTCGGCCGCTTGTCCTGTTATACGAATCAAGAAGGGGAAAAAGGTGTCATTGAGATTGCAGACAACTGTTATATCGGCGATAACTTCTCCGCTCTTTCCGCCAGTTCCCTGTCCATAGAGAACAATGTGCTGATCGCCGGGCACGTGGCAGTTATTGCTGAAAACCACGGAGTTGATCCGGAGTCCGGCACCCCGTATGGCTTGCAGCCCCTGGTCGGAAAGCCGGTGCGGATTGGTGCGTTCTCCTGGATTGGCGAAAAGGTTATTGTCCTGCCCGGCGTTGACATCGGGAAATGGTGTGTCGTCGGCGCAGGAAGTGTGGTAACTAAAAACATTCCGGATTATTGTATGGCCGTAGGTAATCCTGCCCGCATTATCCGGAAATATGATTTTGAAACACATCAGTGGGTATCTGCCCGTTAATCCATATCCGGTAATGAAGATTCTATATATCCACCAGTATTTTATCACCCCGTCAGAACCTGGCGGGACGCGTTCCTATTGGATTTCTCAGGAACTGATCCGCCGCGGTCATCAGGTAACGATGATCACGTCGACTAACAAGGCCCATCCGGATCCGTGCCGGAAATCAATCGATGGGATAGATGTTATCTATGTCAAGAACGACTACAGCAATTATATGTCGGCGCCCAGGAAGGTATATGCCTTTTTGAATTTCATCAGGCTGGCATTGCGTGAAGCGAGGAAACAGAAAAACGTGGATTTGGTGTATGCGACATCGACGCCGCTGACGATCGGTTATATTGCAATGCGCTTGAAGGCGAGCCGGGGCTGGAAATATGTCTTCGAGGTCCGCGATCTGTGGCCGGAGTTCCCGATAGAAGTAGGAGCCATAAAGAATCCGTTGGCAATCAAGTATCTGCGGAGGATGGAACGGAAAATCTATGAGAAATCGGAATTCGTCGTGGCCTTGTCTCCGGGGATGCAGGAAGGCGTGATTGCCGCCGGGACGCCACCCGAGAAAACGGCGATGATTCCGAATATGTCGAAGCCGGACAAATTCTTCCCGCATCCTGCGAATCCGGAAATCGTCCGGGAATTCCAACTGGACTTGAATAAGTTTAACGTGATCCACTTCGGCGCGATGGGGCGAGCGAACGGTCTGGAATACATTATCGATTCGGCAAAGGTGCTGAAGGAAAAAGGTAATGAAGATATAATCTTTGTTTTTCTTGGCGATGGTGCTACCTGTCCGCTTTTGAAACGATTGGCGGAAGAATACGGGTTGGATAATGTCCGGTTCCTCGGCAGCCATAAGATGGATGTCGTCGCTGAAATCGTGAATTGTTGTGATGCGAGCATTACGACATTTCTCAATCTGCCGATCTTGAAAACGAATTCTCCCAATAAATTGTTCGATTCTCTTTCGGCGGGCAAACCGATCATCGTGAATTCCGCAGGTTGGACAAAAGATCTTGTCGAGAAGGAGGACTGCGGGTTTTTCGTGGATCCGGAGCGACCTGAGGAACTGGCGGAGAAGCTCGTGGCGGTGAAGGATGATGCGGAATTGCTGGCCCGGTGGGGCCGGAACGCCCGCCGTCTGTCCGTGGAAGTATATGACAAAAGCCTGCTTTCCGCGCAGGTGGCGGATGTATTGGAAAAGGTTAGAGGCCGTTATGTATAAGCATTTCTTCAAACGCCTTTGCGATTTCTGTCTGGCCTTCCTGGCGCTGATTGCTATCGGGTGGTTTCTCGTGCTCGTCGCCGTCTGGCTGCATTTTGCCAATAAGGGCGCCGGTGCTTTCTTCCTGCAGGAACGGCCCGGGAAAGATGCGAAGATATTCAAGGTTATCAAATTCAAGACGATGACGGACGAACGGGATGCGGAAGGTAATCTTCTTCCTGATGAGCAGCGGCTTACGAAAGTCGGGAGATTTGTCCGTTCGACATCTATCGACGAGTTGCCGCAGCTGGTCAACGTGCTGAAGGGCGATATGGCGCTGATCGGTCCCCGTCCGTTGTTGGTGCAATATCTGCCGCTGTATTCTCCCGAGCAGGCCCGCCGCCACGAGGTGCGTCCGGGGATAACCGGCTGGGCACAGTGTCACGGCCGCAATGCCATCAGCTGGAAGGAGAAGTTCAAGCTGGATGTCTGGTATGTGGACCATTGCACCTTATGGACGGATCTGAAGGTGATCGGAATTACTATTATGAAAGTGTTAAAGCGGGCAGACATCAATTCCGCAACGGCGGCGACGATGGAGGCGTTTGACGGAACAAACTAGATAATAATAACCTAGAAACCAAGGAATCATATGATAATCAAAACTGTCACTGTGGTGGGCGCCAATGGGACCATGGGCGCAAATGTGTCGGCTATCTTTGCGTCTTTCGGAAGTGCCACCGTGTACATGGTAAGCCGGGACAAAGAGAAGTCGAAGATGGCTGCCGTAAGGGCTGGTAAGTCGGTAAAGGCAGACAGCATCACCAACCATCTGATCGCTGCAGACTACACCATGCTGGCTGATTGCGTGAAGGCTTCTGACCTGGTGTTTGAGAGTGCGGCTGAGAATCTTGAACTCAAGATTGAACTGCACACCAAGATTGGTCAATCCTTGAAGAAGGGGGCAGTTGCCTGCACTGGCTCCTCCGGCCTTTCTATTACCCGGCTGGCAGAGTGCTACCCGGAAGAAGTGAGATGCCAATTCTTTGGTGTTCACATGTTCAACCCTCCGTATCAGCTGACGCTATGTGAGTTGACCGCCTCGCCTTATAGCGATACGGCCATGTACGGGGAGTTGAAAGAGTATCTGACCAATACGCTATTCCGTACCGTGGCGGAGAGCAAGGATTTGCCAGCCTTCTTAGGTAACCGCATTGGCTTTTATGTGATGAACGAAGCCTTGCAGTATGCGGATCGGTACCAAGACAATGGTGGCGTTGACTACATCGATTCATTGCTTGGCCCCTTTACTGGCCGTACTATGCCGCCTATCACAACCGCAGATTTCGTTGGGCTGGATGTGCACAAGGCCATTGTGGACAATATTTACGAAAATACCAACGACTATGTTCACGAGAAGTTTGTACTGCCAAAGTATGTGCAGAAGTTGATTGACCAGAGAAAACTGGGTCGCAAGACTGGTGAGGGGCTATACAAGCTTATCAAGAATGAAAGCGGTGATAAGAGAATGATGGTGTATGACATCAAACTGGGGATTTACCGCGATATAATCAATTATACCTTCCCGTTTGCACTACAGATGAAGCAATTCCTGCGTGATGGTGACTATGATGATGCTATCCGGGTGTTGATCAATAACAACAGTCAGGAGGCGGACATCTGCCTGCGGTTCTTGCTTCGCTACATAGTGTATGCCCTCTATACGGCAGAGCATGTTGGTTATGATCTCAGAGTGGCAGACGACGTGATGGCTACTGGCTTCACCTGGTGTCCTCCGTTTGCAATGATGGAGGCGTTCAGCCGGGTCTGCGATCTGGGGGCCTTGATGAAGGAACGATTGAGACCGGAGATTGCCACGGCGGTGGATATCGATCACATCATAGGCGAGCAGATCAAGAGCAAGTACGACTACAGAATCTATTTCAAGGCAAAATAAGGAGAGCACTATGGAAAGGAAAGTATATATACTGGGTGGTGCTCAGACCGATTTTGAGCGCAACTGGACCAAGGAGGGCAAGAACATGATTGCCCTGCTGAAAGAGGCCGTAGAGGATGGCTTTAAGGATGCCGGGTTTACCTATGATGAGCTGGTATCCCTGAACAATGAGAACCGCGTAGCGGCCTTTGTGGGCAACTTTATTGCGGAGCAGTATATTAGCCAGGGGCATCTGGGAGCCTTCTTGACAGAAGTGAATCCTGCTTTCTACGGTGTGCCTTCTGCTAGATACGAAGCCGCCTGCGCATCCAGTAGCGTAGCCCTCGATGCTGCCATCACCAAGATTGAGGCGGGTGAGTATGACGTGTGTATCGTGGTGGGATGGGAAATTATGAAAAGCGTTGACAGCAAGAAGGGTGGCGACATCCTGGGACGCGCAGCCTACTACGAGAAAGAAGGCAAGGGCGTTGACCTGCCCTTCCCGAAGCTCTTCGGCCGCTTGGCAGATGCTACCATCGAGAAATATGGACTGGATCAGGAACGCTACCTGAACGCGCTGGCCAAGATCAGTTGCATCAATTACGCCAATGCCAAGCGCAATCCGCTGGCTCAGACCAGAAAGTGGTTCATGAGTTATGAGGAGGCTTCGCATAGGGGGACGGAGAGCAACCCCAATGTGGGTGGCCTGCTGGGCGTGAGTGATTGCTCGCAGGTAACGGATGGTGCTGCCATCGTAATTCTCTGTTCCGAGAAATACCTCAAGGAGAAGGGCCTGCAAGAAAAGGCCTATGTGAAAGGCTATGGTCACCGCACAGCCCCGTTGCTTTTTGACAAGAAAATAGCGGACAATGCCAATAGCGAATATGTGCTGCCTTGGACGCGCCAAGCTTGTTTGGATGCTTACAAACGAGCTGGACTGACCGTAGATGACATTGATGTATTTGAGACCCATGACTGTTTCAGCAGTTCTGAGTTTGCTGCCATTTCGGCCTTTGGCATCTGTGAACCGGGTAAGGAATGTGAGGCCATAGAGAAGGGCCTGATCGCTTTTGACGGAGACAAACCTATCAATCCCTCCGGTGGTTTGATTGGGTGTGGTCATCCGGTCGGTGCTTCCGGTGCCAGGATGTTTGTTGACTTGTATAAGCAGGTTACAGGCAAGGCAGGAAAGTATCAGGTAAAGGGGGCGAAGAATGGATTGATGCTGAATATCGGTGGAAGTGCAACGACGAATTATGTGTTTATTATTGGAAGAGAATGAAAGATATCGCAATCTTTGGAGTTGGTGGTTTCGGGCGTGAAGTCCTGGCGCTGATTAAGGATATTAACAAAACTAATCCAACGTGGAATATCGTTGGATTCTTTGATGACGGTTATGAGAAGGGGGAGATATTCAACGGCTACCTTAATCTTGGAAAAGTTGAAGATTTGAACAAATGGGAAACGCCTGTTAGTCTTGCCGTCGCTATAGGTAATCCTGTCATCAAAAAGAAGGTAATTGATAATATCCACAACCCACAGGTGGATTATCCCACATTGATACATCCGTCTGTATGGATAGGAGATAACGAGTTCGTAAAGATAGGTAAGGGTGGAATCATCTGTGCGGGGGTAATGATAACGACCAATGTTGTTGTCAAAGATTTTGTTATACTTAATCTTCAGTGTACGGTTGGCCATGATACCGTCATCAATGATTATGCGGCTTTTATGCCTACCGTCAACATCTCTGGAGAGGTCGTGGTTGGAGAAGGCGTCTATGTTGGCACGGGAGCAAAGATTATCAATCAATTAGAGATTGGTGAATACACCGTTGTCGGGGCTGGAGCAGTTGTGACGAAGTCCTTGCCGTCCAATTGTACCGCAGTAGGTGTCCCAGCTAAGCCTATCAAGTATCACAGTAACAAATAAGAATAGATATGGCAAATAGAATCTACCTCTGCCTCGCGCATATGAGCGAGGCTGGAATTGAGCAAAAGTTTATCCAGGAAGCATTTGACACGAACTGGGTGGTGCCCTTGGGGCCGAATGTAAACGGGTTCGAGAAAGACCTGGAGGACTTCGTCGGTCAGGATAAGCGTGTCGTAGCCCTGTCCTCCGGGACGGCGGCAGTGCACTTGGGATTGTTGGTTTGCGGCGTGGGGCCGGGCGATGAGGTCATTGTGCAGAGTTTCACGTTCTGCGCGTCGACGCACCCTGTGACATATCTTGGAGCAACCCCTGTGCTGGTGGACTCGGAACCAGATACGTGGAATATGGATCCGGATCTTCTGGAAGAGGCGATTCGGGACCGCATGGCCAAGACCGGCAAGAAACCTAAAGCCATTGTTCCCGTGGCGCTGTATGGAATGCCGTATAAAGCAGATAGGATCATGGAGATCGCCAATCGATATGAGATTCCCGTGGTGGAGGATGCCGCGGAGGGTTTCGGCTCTCGCTTCAACGGGCAGGTGCTCGGGACGTTCGGCCGGTATGGCGTGTTGTCATTCAACGGGAACAAGATAATCACCACCTCGGGCGGTGGCGCACTGATTACACCGGATGAGGATTCGTGGCGGGAGATCATGATGTATGCGACACAGTATCGTGAGAGCTATCCGTATTATCAGCACGAGAAGATCGGTTATAATTACCGGATGTCGAATATCTGCGCCGGCATCGGCCGCGGGCAGATGACCATCTTGAACGACCATCTGGCACATCACCGGCACGTGCAAAAGATGTATGAGACGTTGCTGTCCGGTGTGCCGGGTATACAAGTGCACTCGCAGCCTGCGACGGGAGAGTATGACAGCAACTACTGGCTCTGCACGATCACGCTGGATCCTGAACTTCGGATCAAGGGGCAGGAGAATGCATATAAGACCATCGTGAAGGGGGCCGTCGGCGGTGCAGCCGGCGTGATTCATATGGCTTCATCCGCGGTAACTGACTGCCAGCCGAATGATAACGTAGAGGCTTTGCGCGTAATGTTGGATGCCGCGAACGTAGAGGCGCGCCCGGTATGGAAGCCAATGCACAGGCAGCCGTGCTATAAGAACGCACCCGCTTATGTGAATGGGGTCAGTGAAGCGCTGTTCAAGGTGGGAATGTGCCTGCCTGCCGGGCCATATGTCTCTGATGAGGATGTAAAGTATATTGTGGAGACCATCAAGGCTGCGATAGAATACTGAGATTGAAAAACGACACCTAAGATAAACATGCATATCATCCTTCTTTCCGGCGGATCGGGCAAGCGCCTCTGGCCGTTGTCCAACGAGATCCGCTCCAAGCAGTTCATCCCGATTTTCAAACAGGAAGACGGAACCTACGAGTCGATGGTCCAGCGGGTCTTCCGCCAGCTCAAGGCCGTGGATCCGGACGTGACCGTGACCATCGCAACCTCGAAGAGCCAGGTGTCCGCCATCCACAACCAGCTGGGGGAATCCGTGGGCGTGAGCATCGAGCCCTGCCGCCGCGACACCTTCCCCGCCATCGCCCTGTCGGCTGCCTATCTGCACGACGTGCAGGGGGTCGGCGCGGAGGAGGCGGTGGTCGTCTGCCCGGTGGACCCGTATGTCAACGAGGACTATTTCGCGGCGCTGAAGCGTCTGTCGGACCTGGCCCAGGAGGGCACGGCCAATCTGACCCTGATGGGCATCGAGCCCACGTATCCGAGCGAGAAATACGGTTACATCATTCCGCGCACGCAGGAAGACGTGAGCCCGGTGGATACCTTCAAGGAGAAGCCCTCCGAGGCTGTCGCCCGTGAATACATCGCGCAAGGCGCGCTCTGGAACGGGGGTGTGTTCGCCTTCAAGCTCGGCTACGTGCTTACCCGCGCGCACGAACTCATCGATTTCACGGACTACGAGGACCTGTTCGGCAAGTACGGCTCGCTGACGAAGATCAGTTTCGATTATGCGGTGGTGGAGCACGAGCGCGACATTGCCGTGATGCGTTTCGCCGGGATGTGGAAGGACCTCGGCACCTGGAATACCCTTGCCGAGGCGATGTCCGAGCCCACGATGGGAAAAGCCATCCTGGGCGACGGCTGCGAGGGCGTGAACGTCATCAATGAACTGAATGTCCCCGTGTTGTGCATGGGATTGAAGGACGTCATCGTTGCCGCGGCCCCTGACGGAATCCTGGTCACGGACAAGGAGGCATCCGGGCGGATCAAGCCCTATGTGGACGGTATCGAACAGCAGATCATGTTCGCCCAGAAGTCCTGGGGCAGCTATCAGGTACTGGACGTCCAGCCAAACGGGATGACGGTGAAGGTGACCTTGAACGCCGGGCAGCGGATGAGCTACCACGCACACGCACAGCGCGACGAGGTGTGGACGGTCGTTTCCGGAGAAGGGGAGACCCTCATTGACGGGATGACGCAGACTGTGCGCCCGGGCGACGTGATCACGATCCTGGCGGGTTGCAAGCACCGCGTCCGCGCGCTGAGCGAACTGACGATCATCGAGGTGCAGCTGGGCGATAACATCACCGTGCACGACAAGAAGAAATACGAGGAATGAAATCCTTCCTGCTGAAGCCTTCCGGCAAGGATTACATCTGGGGCGGCACCCGGCTGAAGAGCCAGTTCCACAAGGAGCTGCCGCTCTCGCCGCTGGCGGAGACCTGGGAGTGTTCCGTCCATCCCGACGGTCCTTCGTTCGCCGCTTCCGGCGAACTCCGGGGCTGGCCGCTGCCGGACGTACTCGCCGCGCATCCGGAATATCTGGGGACGTCCCCCTCGGTGCAGGGCGGCGGACTGCATCTGCTGGTGAAACTGATCGACGCGAAGGAGAACCTTTCCGTGCAGGTGCACCCGGACGACGCCTACGCCTACGCGAACGAAGGCGGCCAGGAGGGAAAGACAGAGATGTGGTACGTGGTGGATGCGGAACCCGGCGCCCGGCTGGTGTTCGGCCTGAACCGGATGATGACGCCGGAGAGCCTGCGTTCCAGCCTGAAACGGGGGACCGTGGAGTCCTGCCTGCGCTATGTCCCGGTGCGGAAGAACGACGTATTTTTCATCCCGGCCGGGACCATCCACGCCATCGGACAGGGCGCACTGGTCGCAGAGATCCAGCAGAGTTCCAACCTGACCTACCGCTTGTACGATTACGGGCGTCTCGGCAAGGACGGCCGGCCGCGCGAGCTGCACGTGGACAAGGCCCTGGACGTGGCGGACCTGAGCGGCGCGCAGAACCCCCGTCAGCCGATGCGCGTGCTGCGCTACAAGCGCGGGTTCGCGGAGGAGTCGCTCTGCAAGTGCCCGTTCTTCGAAGTGGACCGCTGCCTGCTGAACGGGGAGGGCGTCGTCCTTCCGCCGCTGCCGGAGTCCTACCGTGTCCTGCTCTGCCTGGAAGGCGCGGGCTGTTTCTACGAGGGAGACACGCCCCTGCATTTCCACAAGGGCGACACGATCTTCATTCCCGCCACGGCCGACGAATTGGAGATTTCCGGCGGGGCGGAGTTCCTGCTGATCCGGGGGTAATCCTATCGCCTCGGGTGGTGCGAGAGCACCTCGGCCTGCCAGGTGGCGGTGTCAATGTGGGTATAGATCTCCGTGGTTAGGATGGATTCGTGTCCCAGCATTTCCTGCACCACGCGCAGGTCGGCGCCATTTTCGATCAGATGCGTCGCGAATGAATGACGGAAGGTGTGGGGGGAGATTTCTTTGTTGACCCCCGCTTTCAACGCCTGGGCCTTGACCAGGTTGAAGATGGCCACCCGGCTGAGCGGGCGGCCGTTTTTGTTTAAGAAGGCCACGTCGTCGAATGCGGGCTCCGCGGCTTCCGGACGCGCTTCCAGGTAGGCGGAGAAGGCATCGGCCGCCATCTCTCCGAGCGGGACGAGTCGCTCTTTGTTGCCCTTGCCCACCACGCGGACGAACCCCTCCTTGAGATAGACGTGCGAAATCAGCAGTCCGCAGGCTTCCGAGACCCGCAGTCCGCAGCCGTAAAGGATTTCGAGGATGGCGCGGTCGCGCAGCGCCGTCCAGTTCCCGTGGCTGGTGTCCACGGATTCGAGAATGGCCGTCACCTCTTCCACCGACAAAACGGCCGGGAGATACCGTCCCAGTTTGGGCGCCCCGATCAGCTCGCAAGGGTTGTCGGGGCGTTCTCCTTCCAGGACCAGCCAGTCGAAAAAGGACCGAAGCGAACTCAGCAGGCGTGCCTGGCTGCGTTTCGAGAGCTTCGTCCGCGACGCCAGGTAGCGTTCGACGTCGTCGGAGCGGACCGCGCGCGGCTCCACTTCCACCGCTTCCAGGAACTCCTCCACGTCCCGCCCGTACGCCTCCACCGTATTCGGTGACAGGCTACGCTCCATGCGGAGGTAGTAGCGGTAGTCCTGGAGGATGCGGGTCATTCTTCCGTCTGTCTGGCGGCGTTGTAGCACTCGCGGCAGAGGGGCTCGTAGATGTCTTTCTCGCCCAGGACCACCAGGTCCTTGCTCTTGCTCAGGCGATGGGAGTGGTTGGCGAGGCTGCCGCATTTCACGCAGATGGCGTGGACTTTCTGGACGTCCTCCGCCACAGCCATCAGCTGGGGCATCGGGCCGAAGGGCTTTCCGAGATAATCCGTGTCCAGCCCGGCGGCGATCACGCGTACGCCGCGGTTCGCCAGCTGCTGGCACACGTCCACGAGGCTCTCATCGAAGAACTGCGCCTCGTCGATGCCCACGACCTGCACCTCGGGGCCGATGTTCAGCATCTCGGCCGGTTCCGCGATGGGGTGGGAAGTAATCTTGTGGAAGTCGTGCGAGACTACCTCCACGTCGGAGTATCGGTTGTCGACGGCCGGCTTGAAGATGGCGATGACCTGGTTGGCGAATTGGGCGCGTTTCAGGCGGCGGATGAGTTCTTCCGTCTTGCCGGAGAACATCGAGCCGCACACGACTTCGATGCAGCCTGATTTTTTGTGATTCTCGGAAAACATTGCTTAAATTTGTGGTTGCTGTCTTGCAAAGATAGCAATTAATTGCCGGATGAATATGGGTGTGTCAGGAAAATTATACATCGTCCCGACCCCGGTCGGGAACCTGGAAGACATGAGCTTCAGGGCCGTCAAGGTGCTGAAGGAAGCCGACCTGATCCTGGCCGAGGACACCCGTACGAGCGCCGTCCTGTTGCAGCATTACGATATCCGCGGCAAACTCCTGTCGCATCATAAGTTCAACGAACATCAGACCGTGCAGATGATCCGGGACCGTATCCTGGCCGGGGCCTCCGTGGCACTGGTCAGCGACGCCGGCACTCCGGGCATTTCCGACCCGGGCTTCCTGCTGGCGCGCACCTGCGCGGCGGAAGGCATCGAGGTCCAGACGCTGCCGGGCGCTACGGCCTGCATCCCGGCCATCGTCTCTTCCGGCCTGCCCTGCGACCGCTTCTGTTTCGAGGGTTTCCTGCCGCAGAAGAAAGGGCGCCGGACACTGCTGTCCGCGCTGGCTGCCGAGCCGCGTACGATGGTCTTTTACGAGTCTCCCCGCCGTCTCGTGAAGACGCTGGAGGAATTCGCGGAGACGTTCGGTGCGGAGCGTCCGTGTTCCGTGGCGCGGGAGATCTCCAAACTGCACGAGGAGCATGTCCGGGGTACGCTGGGCGAGGTGCTGGCGCATTTCCGGGCGGTAGAGCCCAAGGGGGAGATCGTGGTGGTCGTGGGCGGCCTTCGCGACGACGGGCCCCGGGAGCACCGCAACAAGTACAAGGATCCTGCTCCGCCGGAGGATGCCTGATTCCTGCTGATAATTGAACTTCAACCACTTGACTATGAAAAAAGAAACTTCTTCCGCCTCGTTCAAGGTGGGCGCCATCGCCCTCGCTTTCCTCATCATCGGTTACCAGGCCGCGCTCGTCGTCGGGCGCGCCTCCCGGCTTCGTCTCGAAGCCAACCGGGACCGGCCAGACACCGTATACATCTTTTCTGACAGGACCGCCGTCCGGGAGCCCGCAACCGCCTCTTCCGAAACCCTGCGGCGGAACGCGCCGCATTCGGAGTTCGTCCAGGCGTACCGGCGGCAGACCCGCCGGGTGGAGAGCTTCCGTTTCAACCCGAACACCGTATCGGTAGAAGACCTCATCCGCCTGGGATTCAGCGAGAAACAGGCACAGGCCATCGACAATTACCGTCAGAAGGGCGGCCGTTTCCGCCGGAAAGCGGATTTTGCGAAGTCCTTCGTCGTCGCCGACTCGGTGTACCGGCGGCTGGAGCCTTACATCAACATCCCGCGCCTGGACCTGAACGCCGCCGATTCCACGGCGCTCGACGAATTGCCCGGCATCGGACCGTACTACGCCGCCCGGATCGTCAGCTACCGCGCCGAACTGGGCGGATACTCCTATCCCGAGCAATTGATGGACATCTACCATTTCGACCGGGAGAAATACGACGGGCTAAAGGACCTGGTGTTCTGTTCGCCTCCGGCGCCGTTCGGCCTGTGGACCCTGCCGGCAGATTCCCTCCGCAAACACCCTTACATCCGTTCCTGGCAGGCGGCCCGCTCCATCGTCCTGTTCCGTGACAACACCCCGCGCGAAGGCTGGACCGTCGAGGCCATCGCGGCGGCGGGCATCCTCCCGGAGGAAGACGCCCGCCGCCTGTCCCGCTGCGTCATCGCAGCGCCGTAAAACTAGTCCTCCGGCGGAGCCGGGCGGGTGATGCGTTCGATGAGCGGCCGGACCGGTTCATAGTCATAGCCGCGGGAGAGGGCGAAGCGGATGAGTTTGAGGCGGCCCTGGGGGTCGTCGGCGAGAGTTTTCCACTTGTTCTCCAGCACTTTTTCCAGCCGGGCGGAGGCGCGGTCCGGATCGATTTCGTCCAAGGCTTCGGAGATGACCTCGCGCGGAATCTGGCGGGCGAGCAAGGCGGAGCGGATCTTGACCGGACCCCAGCCGGCGAGGCCCGACTTTTCGCGGGCGAAGGCGGCGGCATAGCGGCGGTCGTCCACGAAACCCTCTTCCACGAGGGCCGCCACGACCGAATCTGCGCCTGCGGCATCGAACTCCAGGCGCTGGAGCGCCTTGCGCCGGATGTCGGCGCAGCAGTATTCCCGCCTCGCGCACTGTGCGGACAGGGCGTCGAAAACTTGTTTCTCCCGCTCTCCCATATCGTTAGAAGTCGAAGCCCAGGGAGAGGTGCGCACCCCAGCGGAAGGCGTTGGACCAGTGGAGGCTGAGGCGGATCGGACCGACGATGGTGTTGTAGGCGGCTTCTGCCCCGAAGCCGAACAGGTCCGGGAGCGGGTGCTTCAGCAATTCGATCAGTTTGTCATCGGCGGAGATCACGCCGGCCAGGGCGGACAGATACAGGTTCCCGACGGGGTTGAAGCGCATTTCTGCCGTGAAACTGGCCAGCTGGTCGCTCATCGCCAGGACGTGGTCGAAGCCGAAGAAGGGAATCTGGTCCTCGGTGTAGCGACCCGCCAGGCGTCCGCCGACGAAGTTGGTGTGGATCAGGCCGTCGTGGTCCTTTTCACCGAAATGCGAGATGCCGCGCAGCCGCAGGTCGGGGAGGAAGGTGGCCCGGTCGCCGACCGGAATGGCCGCCTTGAGGTCGAAGCGGGAGGTCAGGACAGGCGTGAACGCGGGCTGGCTCGGACTGATGAAGTCATAGTCTCCGCGTGCGGTCATCGAGATGCCCCGCGTGGGGAAATATGGCGCGTCGAAGGTGTAAAGGCCGGCTTGGATGTATGTACCGAAGTAATTGTCGCTCAGGGTGGAACCGGACTCGGCCATCTGTTTGGCGAAGACCGTCTGCGGATCGAGATAGAAGCCCTTGTGGACGACGCCCGCCCGCAGGTCCAGCTTGGTCCAGTTCATCCCGGAGACGTAGAAATCCCCCTTGTGCGTCCAGTAGGCGACGTCGTACTTGAGTTCGTCGTTGCGGTTGCCCAGGTTGCCCCGGTAGCGGGCGCCGGATACGGTCAGGTTGAGGGTAGGCAGGTCGCGCATGTCCAGGGCATAGTGCAGCGCCCCCTTCATGTTCTGGCCGATCCGCGTGGTCAGGTCCAGTTTGGACCCCGCCAGGCGGCGCGTACCAAGTCCGACCGTGAAGATCAGGGAGGCGCCTTCTTCCGTATCGGCGCGCAGTCCGACGCCGAAATGGTTGGATGGTGCCGGGTTGCAGTGGAAGACGAGCCGGTAGGGCTCTTCGCTGCCGTAAAGCGAGTAGGTCACGGATTCCAAAGAGCCGGTCGCCTGCAGGCGGCACATCGCCTCGTCCACCGTCTGCTTATCCAGGGGCCGGGTGACGTCCAGGGCGGTCAGGCGGGCGAGTCGCCGCGATTCCTTGTCGCTCACGCCTTCATAGGAAATGGAAGAAAGGCGGACCGGCGTGACGGAGATGTCCACCGCCCTGGGGTAGGGTTTCGGGGAGTCGTCCCGGCCGGTACGGTCGAGGATGTCCAGCAGGGCGCCGCGCTGCGCCTCGGCGGCCCGGTAGCCGCGTACCAGCATCGAATCAACGGCTTCTGCGTTGAAACTGAGCATGTTGAACTCGTGCAGGTCCGGTTTGATGAAGACGTCGGTCTTGCCTACGTTCTTGGTGAAGGCGTCCTTGCCCAGCATCGTGATGAACTGGCCGAGGATGTCGCCCAGGTTGTTCACCTCGGTGTAGTCCGGCTGTGCGTCGGAAAGTTCGATGCCGATCAGGTAGTCGGCTCCGACCGCCTTGGCGACGTCGGTGGGGAAGTTGTTGCGCGTGCCGCCGTCCACCAAGATCATCTTCTGGGTGCGCACCGGGTCGAAAAGGCCCGGGATGGACATCGTGGAGCGCATGGCCGTGGTGATGGAACCGCCGCCCCAGTACTTGGCGTTGGAACTCACCACGTCACCCGCCACGCAGACGAAGGGGATCGGAAGGTCGCGGAACGAGATGTCGTCCTGGTAGCCGACGGACATGCTGGAAAGCGTGTTGTTGACATTGAAGCCGTAGGCATAGCCGGAGGGGAGGGAATTGACCAGCGACGCTGGCGTCTGGTCCTCCGGACGCTGACGCATCAGTTCCCGGCGCTCCCTGCGGCTGTGCAGGGCGAATTCGACCGCAAGGCTGTCCGCAGGCTTCGGTTTCGGCGTCAAAAAGGGAATCGAGATGGGAACGGTGAAGAGGTAGGTGGCCTGGTCCTTCTTGGTCTCGTAGGGGATATAGCGCGAAGGGATGCGGTCGCTCAGCATCGCGTTCCAGTCCTGGCTCCGGAAAAGGTTCTCGAGGTCATCTGCAGTGTAGCCCATCGCGTAGATGCCGCCCACGAGCCCGCCGATGCTCGTGCCGCAGACGAAATCGACCGGGATGCCGAGTTCTTCGATGTACTTCAGCGCACCGACCTGCGCGGCGCCTTTCGCCCCGCCGCCGGAGAGCACGAGCCCGACGGTGGGCCGCTTCTGCTTCGCGCGGACTTCGTCCAGCCTGCGGCGGATCTGGCGGATCGCCGCTGCGTCGCCCTGGGGATCCACGCTGTCCGTGGACAGGCCGTTGGGATAGTTCTGCGCCGCAAGCGGAAAGGCGAGCAGCAGGGCGGCGGCTACTCCGAGTGCTGCCCGGCGAGCATCCCGCAGGCGGCCAGGATGTCTTCGCCCCTGGAAGAACGGATGGTACATAGGATCTGGTGGTTGTTCAGGCGGTCCCGGAAGGCTTCCATCGCCTGGTCCGAAGCACACCTGTAAGGAAAATCGGGTATCTGATGGAAACGGATGAGGTTGACGCGGCATTCCAGGCCGCGCAGCAGGCGGATCAGCGCGTCGGCGTGGCGCTTGTCGTCGTTGAATCCTGCGAACATCGTGTATTCGAAACTCA
Organism: uncultured Bacteroidales bacterium; assembly: GCA_947167015.1. Lineage (GTDB taxonomy): Bacteria > Bacteroidota > Bacteroidia > Bacteroidales > UBA932 > Cryptobacteroides. Next base: position 8,404 of record CAMVGM010000005.1, on the reverse strand, counting down.
CGCGGCGCTGGCCGCTGAAGTCGTACTGGCGGATGAGTGATACGACCTCCCGGATGTCCCAGGCCTTCTGGGCGGGCATCAGGGAAAGCCGTTCGTCGGGGAAGGGGTCGTGGAGGCTGACAGCCAGGTGGCAGCGCTGTCCGTCCAGGAAGCGCTTCAGCGCGGGAAGCACGCCGATGGTGCTGAGCGTGATGCGCTTGGGACTCCAGGCGAAGCCCCAGGGAGCGGTCAGGATCTCGAGCACGCGGCTGACGGTATCATAGTTGTCCAGCGGCTCTCCCATCCCCATGAAGACGGCGTTGGTGAGCGCATCGGCCTCGTCGATGCCGGTGAACTGGTTCAGGATGTCCGCGGCGTCGAGCTGCCCGTGGAAGCCCTGCCGTCCGGTCATGCAGAAATGGCATCCCATCTTGCAGCCCGCCTGCGAAGACACGCAGAGCGTCCGGCGGTCCTCGTCGGGGATCATGACCGACTCGATGAAGTTCTCCCCGGCGGCGCGGAAAAGGTATTTCTTGGTGCCGTCGGAGGAGACCGCGGAGCCGACGGGGTCGGAAACGCCCAGCTCGTATCGTTCGGCGAGGGCTTCCCGGGCGGCCTTCGAGATATTGACCATCCGGTCCCAGGAGCGGACCCGCTTCCCGTACAGCCAGCCGGCGAGCTGCGCGCCCACGAAAGGCTTGAGTCCGCATGCCACGGCCGCGGCCTTCAGCTCGTCGAGCGTCATCCCCGATAATTTCTCTTTCATCAATGCAAAAATACACAAAAATCCGTTGTTGAAAAAATGTGAAAAACGGTACTTTATTCTTTTTTACAAACAGGAATAATTATGTATATTTGCTATCTCCGGGCGCAATCCCGGGACCGACAAACTATCAAAAACTTTAACTCATTAACATTTAGCATTATGGCAAAAGAAGCAGCTGACAAGAGCGTGGATGTGAATGCCGCGAAACTCAAGGCCCTGCAGGCGACGATCGACAAGATCGAGAAGGATTACGGCAAGGGCACGATCATGAAGTTGGGCGACCAGCCCGACTGGGACGTCCAGGTCATTCCGACCGGGTCCGTGGCGCTCGACCACGCCCTCGGCATCGGCGGATACCCGCGCGGCCGCATCATCGAGATATACGGACCGGAATCCAGCGGCAAGACGACCCTCGCGATCCACGCGATCGCCGAGGCGCAGAAGGCTGGCGGCATCGCCGCGATGATCGACGCGGAGCACGCCTTCGACCGCACCTATGCCCAGGCCCTGGGCGTGAACCTCGAGACCCTGCTGGTCTCTCAGCCGGACAACGGCGAGCAGGCCCTGGAAATCGCCGACAACCTGATCCGCAGCGGCGCCATCGACATCGTCGTGATCGACTCCGTCGCCGCCCTGACCCCGAAGGCCGAGATCGAGGGCGAGATGGGGGACAACAAGGTCGGCCTGCAGGCGCGCCTGATGAGCCAGGCCCTCCGCAAGCTCACCGCCAATATCTCCAAGACCAACACCTGCTGCATCTTCATCAACCAGCTCCGCGAGAAGATCGGCATCATGTTCGGCAACCCCGAGACCACCACAGGCGGCAACGCCCTCAAGTTCTACGCTTCCGTCCGCCTGGACGTCCGCCGGACCACCCAGATCAAGGACGGCGACGAGGCGCTGGGCAACCGCACCAAGGTCAAGGTCGTCAAGAACAAGATGGCCCCGCCTTTCAAGAAGGCCGAGTTCGACATCGTCTTCGGCGAGGGCATTTCCCACGTGGCGGAGATCGCCGACCTGGCGATAGGTTTCGACATCATCCACAAGAGCGGCAGCTGGTTCAGCTACCAGGGCGAGAAGCTCGCACAGGGCCTTTCCGCCGTCAAGCAGCTCCTGAAAGACAACGTGGAACTCTGCGAGGAAATCGAGGCGCAGGTCCGCGAGGCACTTAAAAACGTAAAGGACTGATGGGAAAGAAGATCATCCTCACGGGAGACCGTCCGACCGGACGCCTGCACATCGGCCACTACGTGGGCTCGCTGCGCCGGCGCGTGGAACTGCAGGACAGCGGCGAATTCGACGAGATCTATATCATGATCGCCGACGCGCAGGCCCTGACCGACAACGCCGACAACCCGGAAAAGGTCCGCCAGAACATCATCGAGGTGGCCCTGGACTACCTCTCCGCGGGGATCGATCCCGCCAAGTCACACATCCTGATCCAGTCGCAGGTCCCCGAACTCACGGAACTCACGTTTTACTATATGAACCTGGTCACCGTCCAGCGCCTGCAGCGCAATCCGACGGTGAAGCAGGAAATGCAGCTGCGCGGCTTCAACGATGCGGAAGGCGCGGACAACAAGGCGGGTACCCCGGTCGGGTTCTTCTGCTATCCGATCAGCCAGGCCGCCGACATCACCGCCTTCCAGGCCACCACGGTCCCGGTAGGCGAAGACCAGGAGCCGATGATTGAGCAGACCCGCGAGATCGTGCGCAAGTTCAATGCCACCTACGGCCCCGCGCTGACGGAGCCGGAGATCCTCCTGCCGGACAACGCCGCCTGCCTGCGGCTGCCCGGTACGGACGGAAAGGCGAAGATGAGCAAGTCCCTGGGCAACTGCATCTATCTGTCCGACAGTGCGGAAGAGGTCCGCACCAAGGTCCGTGGAATGTACACGGACCCCGGGCATCTGCAGGTCAGCGACCCGGGCAAGGTGGAAGGCAATACCGTCTTCACCTACCTGGACGCCTTCTGCCGTCCGGAGCATTTCGAGCGTTTCGGCGCCTGCTTCCACGGCAAGAAGGTGAGCTTCGACTTTCACAGCCTGGACGAGGTCAAGGCGCAATACCGCGCCGGCGGTCTCGGGGACGTGATGGTCAAGAACTTCCTGACCGAGGTGTTGAACGACACCCTGGAACCCATCCGCTGTCGCCGCAAGGCGCTGGAGCAGGATCTCCCGTATGTTTACGAGGTCCTGCGGCAGGGTACGATGGCCGCCTGTGAGAAGGCGGCCGCGACCCTCGCCGGCGTCAAGCGGGCGATGCGGATCAACTACTTCGATCCCGGCGTGCTCGAAGAGCTCATCCGGGAGCAGGAGGCCCGTTTCGCCGGCAAGGCCGGTGAATGACGGAAAGACGAATAACACGAGAAACTGATATACCAATGAGATCCACCAGATTTATCGCGGCCCTTGCGGCCGTGCTCGCCCTGTTTTCCGGCTGCCGGCAGGATGAAGACTATCTCCTGCCCAGCATCAAAGCGGGGGTCGAAACCGTCGAGTTCATCTCCGGTTCGCAGATGACGGTAGAACTGAACGCCACCCGGGAGTGGATGGTCAAGAGCAAACCCGAGTGGGTGGCCGTCGACCCGGGCTATGGGGACGCTTCTTCCGCTCCGCAGCGGATCACGCTCACGGTGCTGCCCAACGAGTCCTACGACCGCACGGGAACGGTCGTGTTCACCATCGGCCTGAAGCCCGATTCATCGGTGGAAGTCTTCCAGCCCGGCACGAAGGGGCCCAAGTCCGAAGGCACCGGCACCCTGGAGGATCCTTACTCCGTGTCCGGCGTGCTGGCCTACATCGGCACCCTGGGCGCCGACGTGGAGAGCCCGCAGGACGTCTATATCAAAGGCGTGATCGCTTCCGTCAGCGAGTTCTACTCCGCCCAGTACGGAAATGCCTCCTATATCATCCGGGATCCCGACGGCGAGCAGACCTTCACGGTGTACCGCGCCAAGTACCTGGGCAACCGCAACTGGCGGACCGGCGACACCCAGATCGCCGAGGGCGACGAGGTGATCGTCTGCGGCCGGGTGGTGAACTACCGCGGCAACACGCCCGAGACCGCCCAGAACAAGGCCTTCCTGTACTCGCTGAACGGCCAGTCCGAAGGCGGCGGCTCCGGCGGCGGTGGCGGCGAAGGTACGCCTTCCGGCAGCGGCACCCAGGCCGACCCGTACAACGTGGCGGCGGCCCGTGCGGCGGTGGCGAACCTGACCTGGACGAGCAATGAGGATTATCAGTCCACGGAAGAAGTCTATGTGAAGGGCAAGATCAGCAAGATTGCGGACAATGGTACGTTCGGCCAGTCAGGCACTTTCGGGAACGCTTCCTTCTATATTGTCGACGAAGGCGCCGATGCTGATTTCTACATGTTCCGCATCCTGTATCTCGGGAATAAGAAATATACTTCCGGCACGGACATCAAGGTGGGTGACGAGGTGGTGATCTGCGGCAAGCTGATGAACTACCGCGGCAATACGCCCGAGACGGTGGCCGGCAAGGCATACCTCTATTCGCTGAACGGCCAATCCGAAGGCGGAAGTTCCGGCGGTGGCGGCGGACAGGGTGGCGAGACCACTGAGGTAAAGACAGTTACTGTATCCGAGTTCATCGCGGCGGCCGTGTCCGAGACACAGAAGTATCAGTTGACCGGTACGGTTTCCGGCACCATTAATACACAGTATGGCAACTTCGATCTGGTGGACGACAGCGGTTCCGTGTATGTCTACGGCCTTACCAAGACGGAACTTGGTTATGGCAAGAAGAACGACCAGAGTTTCGCCAGCCTGGGCATCAAGGAGGGTGATACGGTGACGCTGATCGGCTACCGCGGCGATTATAATGGGAAAGTTGAGGTAATGTATGCCTATTACGTCAGTCACACTTCCGGATCCGGCGGTGGCAATGAAGGCGGAAATGAAGGTGGCGGCAACGATGGTGGCGGCCAGCAGGGCAACGGCAGCGGTACTCTGACAGATCCTTACACTCCTGCCGGTGCGGCGGCGATTGCTTCTGCGCTTGCTTCCAACGCCAAGACCGAGAATGATGTTTATATTAAAGGCAAGATTTCCCGCATCGATGTAAACGAAAAAGATAATGTGGAGCAAGTCTTCACTGTGCAATTCGGAAATGCTACGTTCTACATTTCTGCGGACGGCAGCAAAACGGATGAATTCTATGTGTACCGTACTTTGTATTTGGGGAACCGGAAATGGAAGGAAGGAGACACACAGATTAAAGTTGGTGATGAAGTTATAATCTGTGGAAAACTGACCAACTATCAAGGGAAAACTCCGGAGACGGTTCAAAATGAATCATATATCTATTCCCTGAACGGCAAGACCGAGTAAGCGATGAAACGCCTTCTTCTACTTCTTTTGACCGCGACGGTCCTGTTCGCCTGTACCGACGGACTGGACGAAGAGCGGCCCAAAGCTTCGCTCGAGGCGTCCCAGACGGTCCTCGACGCGGGCGGCGGTGCCATCTTCGTCCGCGTGAAGGCGCAGGGGGACTGGTCGCTGCACCTGCTGGAAGGCAAGGAATGGGCCCTTCTGGGCACCGTTTCCGGACGGGGCGACCGCAACAATGTCGTGCTGAGTTTCCCCAAGAACCAGGAGGAGACGCCGCGCCGGCTGACGATAGAACTGCGCTGCGAGAAGGAATCCGCTTTCCTGGCCCTTACGCAGGCGGCCGGCTCGCCGGTTCCCCCGGTCGATCCGGACGAACCGACCCCGCCCGATCCGCCGACGCCCACGCCTCCGGCTACCTACGGCACCCCGACGGCCGCTCCGCACTGGCTGGAGCTGCCCGCTACCTCGGCCGACGACGGCCTGTCGTTCTTCTCGCACGACTGCACCATCGGCGGCAAGAAGATGCGCAACTATGCCTACTACTGGGACTTCGACGCGCGCGTTTCGCATTGGGTGGCCTATCCGCTCTGCGGCGTCTATATGGGCAGTTCCGGGCGCAGCGACGCCTGGGGCTATGATCCGCTGATGCCGGCCTCCCTGCAGCAGGACGTGTCCGGCGGCTATCAGGGCACCGGCCGCTACGACCGCGGCCACCAGCTCCCTTCGGCCGACCGCACGGCGAGCTACAGCCTGAACGCCACGACGTTCTACGGCGTGAACATGACTCCGCAGAACAATACGCTCAATACCGGTATCTGGGCGACGCTCGAAGGAAAGGTCCGCGACTGGGCCAATCGCTCCGATACCTTGTATGTCGTGACCGGATGCGTCGTGGAAGGATCCACGTCCTATGCGCTGGACCGCTCCGGCCATCACGTGACCGTTCCGACGGCCTACTTCAAGGCCCTGCTCCGCTATCAGAATGGCTCCACCATCGGCCACGCAGGCTATATCGCCGCGGGCTTCTGGTACGACCATTATGAGTACAGCCAGGGCGGCAAGAGCTTCGGCAAGGGCCAGTCGATGTCGCTGGACGAGCTGGAAGCGAAACTGGGCTACAAGTTCTTCGTGAACCTGCAGGATCTGGTGGGGGCGGAAACCGTCGCCGCCATCAAATCGGAAAAACCTGCCGACGTCAGTTGGTGGTGGTAATAAAGTGTCTGATTATGAGAAAGATTAGTATATATTTCCTGGCCCTGGCGCTGCTGCTGCCCGCCAATGCGCTGGCGCAGCGTGACCGCAGCTACGTGATCGGGTTCTACAACCTGGAGAACCTCTTCGACACCTATCACGACGAGGGCAAGAACGACTACGAGTACCTGCCCGACGGCGCCAATCAGTGGACGGAGGTGAAGTACGACAAGAAGCTTCACAACATGGCCTCCGTCATCAAGGCGATCCACGACGACAACAAGGTCTGGCACGCCGTGCTGGGCGTGAGCGAGATCGAGAACCGCCACGTCCTGGAGGACCTGGTGAGCATGCCCGAGATCGCGGAAGCCAACTTCCAGATCGTCCATTACGACGGTCCGGACCGGCGCGGTGTGGACGTGGCGCTGCTGTACCGGCCCTCGGTGTTCCGGGTGCTGGAAAGCAAGTCGATCCCGTTTACCTTCGAAGACAGCGAGGTGCAGTTCGAGATGACCCCCGAGGAGCAGGCTGATTTCCGCACCCGCGACATCCTGATGGTGCGCGGGCTGCTGGGCGGCGAGATGTTCGCTTTCTTCGTGGCGCACCTCCCGTCCCGCAACGGCGGCAAGGGCGGCGACCTCCGTTCCCGCGGGGGCGAGATCATGTACCGGGAGTCCATGAAACTGATGGAGCGCTATCCCGAGATCAAGATCGTCGCGATGGGCGACATGAACGACAATCCCTCCGACCCCAGCATGGCCTACTATATGCGCGGCAAGGAGAAGATTGAAGAGGTGGGGGAGACGGACTTCTTCTCCCCGTTCCTGTCGATGCTCAAGGCGGGTTACGGGTCGCTGGCCTACCAGGGCGAGTGGAACATCTACGACATCCTGGTGGTGAACGCCAACCTCGCCCATCCGGCCAAGGGGACCCTCGGCATCATCCCGATCGTGAAGAACCGCTTCTACGGCCGCATCTTCCACAAGCCGTTCATGACCCAGCAGGAGGGACAGTACAAGGGCACGCCTTTCCGTACCTCCTCCGGCGGCGCCTTCATCGGTGGTTACAGTGACCACTATCCTACCTACATCGTTGTCAGTACCAAAAACGCCGCGAGATGAGACCCGGAATCAAAGCATTATTCTGCATCCTCCTGTTCTGCCCGTCCCTCCTGTCCGCCCAGCAGCAGCCTGAGCGCGGCCTGACCGGTACGGTGGTCAGCCGTACGGACCGGCAGCCGGTCCCGGGTGCGACCGTCGTCCTGTACCAGGGCGCGGAGGAGGTGGCTTCCGTCGTGGCGGATGAAAACGGTCGTTTCCGCCTCGTCGGGCTGGAGATCGGCGACTACGACCTGGTGGTCAACGCCGCGCAGTACCTCGAGACCCGCATGGGCGTGGCCGTCACCGACGCCGTCAGGAACCTCTTCAACATCTCCCTCAGCCAGTCGCGTCCCGAGTTCTATGAGGACATGGTGGACGAGTTCGATATGGACGACAGCGGCTACAGCGACAACCCGACGGTCCTGTTCGACCAGAACGACGTGTTCAGCAGCATCGCCGGCTACAATTTCAGCTCCGTGCGCTTCAACGTCCGCGGCTACTCCTCGGAAACGCAGGACGTATATCTGGCGGGCGTGAAACTGAACGACGCCATTACGGGCTATTCCCCGTTCTCGCTGTGGAGCGGCCTCAACGAGGCCACGCGCAGCAAGACCTCCGTCACCGGTTCGGAAGTGTCCGATTACGGTCTCGGCGGCTACAACGGCCTGACGAACATCTACGCCGACGCCCCCAACGTCCGCACCGGCCTGCGGGGCAGCGTGCTCACCAACAGTTCCCTGTACCGTCTCCGCCTGATGCTGACCTACGGCTCGGGCGTGATGGACAGCGGCTGGTCCTGGGCCGTTTCCGCTTCCGCCCGCCTGGGCGGCAACGACTGGATTGACGGCGTGTACTACCGTTCCTTCGCGTACTACGCTTCCGTGGCGAAGCAGTGGGATGCGCACAAACTGGCATTCACCATCTTCGGCACCCCCGGCAGCCGCGGCGCGCAGAACGCTTCCACCCAGGAGGTCTATGACCTGATGGGCGACAATATGTACAACTCCAACTGGG
>CAMVGM010000004.1 GCA_947167015.1 uncultured Bacteroidales bacterium | reverse complement strand
GAGGACAGCATCTATCTCGTGATGGGCCGCTACGCGATGTTCTCCGTGAAGTGGAGCTTCGGCAAGATGAATCCCGCCAAGAACGCCCGCGTCCAGAGCGCGATGTACAATATGATGTAGCGCCTACTGCGTCACCACGAACATGCCGCTGCGGGCCGGGAGTTCCAGCGGGAACTGCGTCTGTGCTTCCAGGACCGGCCGGGTGGAGCCCCGGGGACGGATGTTATCCGTGTCACTGACGAGAACCTCGTCCGGCGTACGGCGCTCCCCGGTCTGGGGATCCCAGAACTCGACCTGCTGCTTCGCGCCCCGCAGGGCGACCTGCAGGCTGACCGGAGCGTCGGTGGAGTTCGCGATGAAATAGATGTCCTTGCCGCCCCGGACCTTGTGGATGTAGGTGACGGCGCCGGCGTAGTCGTGGTCCATGCGCACGTAGTAGTCCGGCTCCAGCCCGAGGTCGATGTCCCGCTGGGGCAGGACCTCCGCGAGGATTTCTTCCAGGACGGAGGTGTAGGGCTTCGCGATGAAGTAGCCGCGGCCCCCGGCCTCGTTCACCTTCGAGAAGATGTTGAGGAAACGGTAGCGCGCGTGGCGCACGCTGCAGGTCATCGGACGGGTGGCGGACATGCCGAACACCTCATAGACCATGTCCAGCACTTCCCGGTCCCGGCCGGCCTCGGCGGCCTGCTCCGGCAGCTGGCTGGTGGCGATCACGGTGCCGCCCGCCCGCCAGAATTCCAGGATCCTGGCCGCCGCGTCGGCGGAAAGGACCTTGCCGCCCGGCAGGACCAGCACCTTGTACTGCTCCCAGTTGTTCACGTTGTCCAGGTGCAGTTCGCGCCCCCGGACGCTGCATTTCTCCACGAGGACCTCCGGGTGGAGGTAGGTGTAATCGACGCGCAGCCCGCGGAAGAGGCTCTCGCCCACGTCCATGTAGTCGGTTTCCGGCGGGACGATGCCGCCCATGTAGGCGTAGTAGTGGCCGTTCTGCCCCTTGGAAGAGAACCTGTAGGCCGCCTGGAGCGAGGCGATGGGGTAGAGCACGGCCACGTCGGCGACGTGGCGCCCGCCGCGCAGCATGTAGCCGCCGCGGCCCAGGAAACGGTCGATGCCGTCGATTTTCTGCTCGAACTCGATCTGGATGTTGGTGCCCATGGTCAGCTGGTCCAGCGACACGCGCCAGTAGTTCTCCGGGGTGAGCGCCGCGTACTGCGGACGGCTGTAGGCGGCGAAGGTCTCGGTGAACATTTCCGGCTTGTCCCAGTTGAAGGCCGACGAGGAGACGATCTTGTAGCCGACGTTGGAGCGGCCGGGGTAGTAGATGTCGTCCGTGGCGGGAATGTCCTGGTACTTGAAAGCCTTCATCAGGTCGCCGTTGGGCCCCACCGGGTTGCGGGTCTCCTCCTGGTCGAGGTGGCCGCCGCTCTTGATGCCGTGCGCGTGGCACCATTCGGTGATCTGGCCGATGTAATTCTCCGCGAAGAGGTCCGCGCGGTAGCCGAACAGGGCGTTGCGGGCGGCGGCGGTCTCCGGTCCGATGTCGTACCAGAGGGCGGGGTAGAGGGTCATCGGGTCATAGCCGTAGCGCGCCTTGAAGCCTTCGTTGAAGCCCGGCGTCCACATCCGGCCGTCGTTCAGCATCATCGTGGGCTCGTCGTAGAAGGTCCGCTCGATTACGCTGCCGAAGAACTCCGGCAGGTAGGTATAATAGGCGCCGAAGCTCATGTCGATGTACTTGGCCACGGCGGCGCGGTCCAGGTAGTCCACGAAGCCGCCCTTGCTGGAGCGGGGCGCGAAGGACGGGTCCAGCCAGAAGAGCATCACCTTCCAGCGGCCTTTGGGCAGCTTGCAGCGGAGTTCCCCGTCGCGGAAGCCGGCGCTGACGTCGCGCCGCTCCCAGGTGTCCAGGTTCATCGCCACGGCCCCGACGTAGATGCCCCCGTCGGGCATCGTGAGGCTTACCTGCTGCGCCTTGCCGGCGCTGACGTCCTGCTCTTCCATCTCCAGGCCCTTGGCGCAGTCCTCGGGATAGCGGCTGTAGAAGAGTCCTTCCACCATGCCGCTCGGGTACTCCCACTCGTCGTAGAGCGTGGAGCACTTGAAACCGAGTTCGAGTCCCTTCTCGATGGCGGCGCGGTAGAGTTTGAAGTATTCCTCGCTCAGGTAGGCCGTGCCGCTTTCCTTGCGCTGGCGGCGGGAGCCTTCGAGGTAGGCGTCGGACAGGCCCTCGGTGCTGCCGCCCCCGGCAATCAGCACGAAAGTGCCCCATTTGTCGGTCTTGAAATCGCGCTCGACGGCCTCGCGCATCGAGTCCTCGGTGGCGCGGTCGAGGTTCAGGGCGATGAATCGCACGCCGCGGAAATCCCGCGCAGGCTCGCGGAAGCGTTCATACTCGACGCGCGTCATATCGACGCCGCCGACTTCGTATTTCTGCTGTGCGGCAGCGGGGAAAAGGATGACGGCCAGCAGCACGCCGGCCCAGAAAGATCTGTTCATACGGGTCAAAATGGTTTCTACAAACTTAGCAATAATTATTCATTTTCGTATCTTTGCAGACATGAAGGGAAAAGAGGAATACGAGCCGATGGCCGCGCTCTACCGCGAGTGGAACGCGCGGATCAACGTCGTGTCCCGCAAGGACATAGACGCGCTCTACGAACACCACATCCTCCACTCCCTCGCCATCGCCGAATACGTGAACCGCTTCCACCCGGGTGCCTTCGACGGCGCCACGATCCTCGACCTCGGTACCGGCGGCGGCTTCCCGGGCATCCCCTTGGCGACGGTATTCCCCGCGGCGCACTTCACCCTCTGCGACTCCATCGGCAAGAAAATCCGGGTGGCGCAGGCGGTCGCCGACGGCCTGGGCCTGCAGAACGTCACCTGCGTCAACGCCCGGGCGGAATCCCTGCCCGGACCCTTCGACTGGGTGGTCTCCCGCGCCGTCACCTCGCTGGAGAATTTCTACCCCTGGGTGAAAGGGAAATTCCGCCGGAGCATCCTGTACCTGAAAGGGGGAGACGTGGCCGCGGAAATCTCGGAACTGGGCCGGAAATGCCGGGTGGAACCCGGGCGGATCCGTGTCTGGGAGATCTCCGAATGGCTGAAAGATGAATATTTTGCAGAAAAATTTGTAATTGAAATCGGAAAAGATTACCTTTGCCCTCCCAAATTTTGAAAACTAAAAAACAGAAGATATGAAAAGGACTTTCCAACCCTCCAACCGCAAGCGTGTCAACAAGCACGGCTTCCGCGAGCGCATGAGCACGCCGAACGGCCGCCGGGTCCTCGCCTCCCGTCGCGCCCACGGCCGCAAGAAGCTCACCGTTTCTTCCGAGGACCGCTGGTAATCCCTGCCGGACCCGGAACAGAACTGCCGACCCAAGCGGGCCGGCAGTTCTTGTTTTATTCCTCACCGAGGAACATCGGATCCCAGGCAGGGAGCAGGATGGGTTTCTGCTCCAGCATCTTCATCACGTCGGCGGGGACGAACTGCTTCTCCACCACGAGGCGGAACATGTATTCGTCGAACCACTCGTCGGTCATGATGATGTTGCCCTGCCAGCCGCTGGAGGCCCCCCAGCTGTTCTCCACCAGCCACTTCTGCGGCACGCCGTCCTTCAGGTCCACGGCGATGAGGGTCATTGCGTGGGAGGAGCCGCTGGCGTGCGTGGTCACGCGCTGGCGCTTGTCCATCGACAGGTCCACGCCCAGCAGGGATTCGTAATCGAAATTCTTCAGGTCCGCGACGCCTTTCGTGCGGTCGAGGAACTTGCCTACGTCGCAGGAGAAGTACATGGCCTTGTTCGCCTTGATGGAGGCGATGGCCATCTCCTTGATGCGCTCGACGGGGAGATTGACGTACAGCCAGTTCTGGCCGTCGTAGAGGTGGCGGTCGTACTGGATCTCATAGACCTTGCCGTACTCGCGGCTGGGGTCGTTCATCAGCATCACGTAGCCGTGTTCCAGGTCGTAGCCCAGCAGTTCCCGGTAGAAGGCCTGCGGCGTGTAGGTCTTGCCCTTCCACTCGAACTCCTTCGGCGGCACGCCCAGGCACAGGGCGAGCACGCGGTAAACGTCGGCGAGCATCTCGGTCTTGCGGGCCTGCAGCCAGGCCGGGAGGTCTTTTGCCTTCACGCCCGAAGGGTTCTCACGCAATATGAGGCCGTCGCGGCGCAGCAGGGTCTTCAGCTGGGTGGCCATCGCAGAGGTATTGTTCGCCGAGAGGCTTTCCGGCATCACGTTCGCAGGCACCACGCCGTACTTCATCACGAGGTTCGCCACGCCGGTGAAGGTGCCGCCGTCGCTGATGGGGTTGCTGAACAGCCAGTCCACCTCGCGGTCGTCGAAGCCCTTGTCGCGGGTGTCGATGACGGCCTGCAGGAAGAGGTTCGCCTTCTCCAGCTGGTCGTAGAAGAAGTTGTAGTTCTGCGAGAACTGGAAGTTCCCCAGGCCGTGCTTGTCGGCGGCCGCGGCGCGCAGCACGTTCAGCCCCGTGAAGAGCCAGCAGCGTCCGGAGGACTTCTGGTCGGTGATGCCCCAGGTCTTCACCCGGTCGGTGAACTCGGTGTCGATCATCGCGGCATTCTCCGCATTGGCGGAAAGGACCGTGATGGAGGTGGTGTTCAGGGCATTGCGGATGGCCTTGTCGGCGGCGTTCCCTTCATAGCCCTTGCTGATCTCGGCAAGCATTTCCGGGGTGATGGCGCCTTTCGGCTGGGCGGTGGCGGCAAAGCCGGCGAGGGCCAGCGTGAGGAGGAGGACGGTCTTCTTCATATTGTATATCAATTATTTGCGCAGGATGATGCGCTCGATGCGGCGGGGCACCGAGGTCAGGATTTCATAGGGGATGGTTCCCAGCAGGCCGGCGAGTTCCTCCACGGTGGGGTCCTCGCCGAAGATGGTCACGGTGTCGCCCGGCTGCACCGGGATGCCCGTGACGTCGATCATGCACATGTCCATGCAGATGTTGCCGATCGTGGGGGCGCGGTGCCCGTTCACGCTGAACGAGGCGGCGCCGCAGCCGAAATGGCGGTCCAAGCCGTCCGCATAGCCCACGGGGATGGTGGCGATGACGGTGCCGGTCGGGGCCACGTGGCCGTGGCGGCCGTAGCCGATGGTGCCGTCCTCGACGCCCAGCGTCTTGACCTGCAGCACCTTGACCTTGAGCGATGCCACCGGGGAGAGGCGCACGCCGGGCAGGGCGCTGATGCCGTAGATGCCGATGCCCAGGCGCACCATGTCGTGCTGGTACTGCGGGAAGCGTTCGATGCCGGCGGAGTTGAGGATGTGCCACATCGGGCGGTAGCCCAGGGCGTCGGTGACGGCCTGCGCGTTCCGCTCGAACATCGCGATCTGGCCGAGGGTGAACGCGTCCTCCGCCGGGTCTTCGGCGGCGGCCAGGTGGGAATACACGGACTTCACGCGCACCTCGCCGTGCGCCTTCAGGAAGTCCAGCAGGGCGGGCAGTTCGGCAGTCATGAAGCCGAGCCGGTGCATGCCGGTGTCCAGCTTGATGTGGATGGGGAAGTCCTGCAGGCCGCGGCGGCGGAGTTCCGCGCAGAGCGCTTCCAGGGTGTAGAGGTTGGGGATGCCGGGCTCCAGCCGGTTGTCGATGATCTCCGGGAAGAAGTCGGTGCCGGCGGTGAGCACCAGGATGGGCAGGGAGATACCGCTGCGGCGCAGTTCCATCCCTTCCACCGGGAGGGCGACCGCGAGGTAGTCGGCGCCTTCCTGCTGCATCATCGAGGCGAACTCCACGGCGCCGTGGCCGTAGGCGTTGGCCTTGACGAGCACCAGCAGCTTCGTGGAGGGCTTCAGCCGGCCGCGGAAGTAGCGGTAGTTGCTCCTGCAGGCGGGCAGGCGCAGCTCCAGGCGCGAAAAATCGTTTTCCCCTTTGGACATATCATGCAAAGATACGAATTTTAATCAGTATATTTGTATGTATGGAACCCTTTCTCGACCAGGTCGCCCGGCATTATTTCGCAGCGGGGGAAGTTGAAGACCTTTGCTTCATCTTCCCGAACCGGCGTGCCGTGGCATTCTTCCGCAAGTATCTGGGCGAATGCGTCGCCCGGGCGGGACGCCCCCTGCGCGTGCCGGCGCTCTACACGATGAACGATTTCTTCTACCGGCTCGCGGGGGCGCGGCAGACCGACCAGGTGCACCTGCTGCTGAAGCTCTACGAGTGCTACCGGCCCCTGTACGGGGAGAAGGCAGAGCCGCTGGACGATTTCATCTTCTGGGGCGGGGTGCTGCTGTCGGACTTTGACGACGTGGACAAATACCTCGTGGACCCGGAACGGCTCTTCACCAATATCGCCGATTTCCGGGCGATGCAGGACGACTTCTCCTGGCTGGACGAACGGCAGGAGGAGGCGATCCGCGCTTTCCTGAAGCATTTCAGCTCGGGCGGCAGATACAAGGAAGAATTCCGCCGCATCTGGGACATCCTGCTGCCGCTCTACCGCAATTTCAACGCGAGCCTGCGCGAGAAGGGGATGGCCTACGAGGGGATGGTGTACCGCGAACTGGCGGAGCGCCTCTCCGGAGAATCCGTCGCCGACCTCCTCCCGGAGGCGTTCGGCGGGGTGCGCAAGTTCGTCTTCGTGGGGCTCAACGCCTTGAACGAATGTGAGAAACGCCTGCTGCGCCGCCTGCGGGACGCCCGCCTCGCGGAGTTCTGCTGGGACTACGGCCCCGGCTGGATCAGCGATCCGGCGAACAGTTCGTCCCGCTTCCTGTCCGACAACGTCCTGGAGTTCCCCCAGGCTTTCGATCCGGATCCGGAGGGCCTGGGCGAGCCGGAAGTGAGCGTGCTGAGCGTGCCGTCGGGCGTGGGACAGGCGAAACAGCTGCCCGCCATCCTGGATCGCCTGGGGGCGTCCGGCATCGAGACGGCCATCGTGCTGCCCGACGAAAGCATGCTGCTCCCGGTGCTGAACTCGCTCCCGGAACGGATTTCCGACATCAACGTGACCATGGGCTATCCGATGTCGGGCAGCGCCCTGAGCGCCCTGATGTCCGACGTGGCCGCCCTGCAGCTGCACCTGCGGGAGAAGGACGGACAGTGGTTCTTCTATCACCGGCCCGTGTGGGCGGTCTTCTCCAACAGCATTTTCAAGACCGTCGCCGGGGAAGAGGGGCGCAAGCGGGCGGCCGAGGTGCGTGCGAAGGCGCGCTACTATATCCCCGTGTCCGAACTGTCCGGCCTGCCGCTGTTCGACCGCATCTTCCAGCCGGTGGCGAAGGCGCCCGACCAGGCCGGGCCGGAGGCGGTCCGCTCGCTGGAGGAATACCTGCGCAGCCTGCTCGCCGAACTGGGCGCCCGGCTGCGGGAGGTGCCTGAAATGGCGCTGGAACTGGATTTCGTCCGGGATTACTACCTGGCCGTCGGCCGCCTGTCCGACTGCGCGCTGAGCATCCGTCCGGCCACCTGGTTCCGCCTGCTGGAGCAGCTGGTCGCCGCCGCGACGGTGCCTTTCCGCGGCGAGCCGCTGAAGGGCCTGCAGGTGATGGGGCCGCTGGAGACGCGCGCCCTGGATTTCGAGAATCTCGTCCTGCTGAACTGCAACGAGGGCGTCTTCCCGCGGCACAGCGTGGCCTCTTCTTTCATCCCGGCGGAACTGCGGCGCGGCTTCGAACTGCCGACCTATGAATACCAGGACGCCGTGTGGGCGTACTACTTCTACCGGATGATCCGGCGGGCGCGCCGCGTGTGGCTGCTGCTGGATTCCCGCACGGAGGGCCTCCGGGGCGGGGAAGAGAGCCGTTTCGTCAAGCAGCTCGAACTGCATTTCGGGGCCCGCATCAAGCGTTACGTGCTCCGGGCGCCGATCAGCAAGCCGGAAGAGGAGGACAGCGTGCCCAAGACGGCGGAACAGCTGGAGGAACTGCACCGGCACAATCTCTCGGCTTCCTCCCTGGAGAATTACCTCGTCTGCCCGGCGAAGTTCTATTACGGCAAGGTCTGCGGGCTGCGGAGCGACGAGGAAGTGACGGAGTCGCTGGAGGCGAACGACATCGGGACGGTCTTCCACCAGGCGATGCAGACGATCTATACCGTCGACGGCAATTTCGTCAGCCGGGACCATCTGAAATCCGTCCTGGAAGGGGAGCGCATCCCCGCGCTGGTGCGCCGCCTGATCCTCGAGGCCCTGCACGGGTTCGAACTGACCGGCAGGAACATCGTCTTCGCCGACATGATCGTCCGCTACGTGCGCCAGGCCATCCGGCGCGACATTGAATATCTGGACGGGAAAGGTGCGGAAGGCTTCCGCATCCTGGGGCTCGAACTGGAGCGCTACGCCATCATCGGCGGCTTCCGCTTCCGGGGCGTGATCGACCGCCTGGACAGCATCCGGCCCGGGGAACTCCGCGTGCTGGATTACAAGACCGGGCGGGTGTCGGATGCGGACTTCCTGATCGATGAGGGCAATGCGGAAAGCGTGGTGGCGGCCCTGTTCGGCACGGACAACGCCAAACGCCCCAAGATCGCGCTCCAGCTGTATCTCTACGACCGTTTCGTGGCCGGTGATCCGCAGTACGGCGGCTGGACCGTCGAGAATTCCGTGTATCAGCCCTCCCGCCTTTTCATCCGGGAGGTCGAGAACGTCTCGCTCAGCCCGCGTTTCCTGGACCTGATGGACGGCAAGCTCGCGGACCTGCTGGCCGAAATTTCCAACCTGGACGAGCCCTGGCGGCGGACGCAGGACGTGAAATCCTGCGAATGGTGTGATTTCAAAAACATTTGCGGACGATGAAGATCTTGAAAGCCAGCGCCGGGTCGGGCAAGACCTACCGCCTCTCCAAGCATTATCTGGAACTGCTGCTGAAGGACCGGGAACCGTTCCGGCACCGCCATATCCTGGCCGTGACCTTCACCAACAAGGCCACCGCCGAAATGAAGGACAGGATCCTGTCCGACCTCGCGGAACTCGCGAAGACCGATCCCGCCGCACGCAGGCGGCTCACCGAACTGCTGCACGACTACGGCGCCTTCTCCGTCAGCACGATCGACCGCTTCTTCCAGCGGACGCTGAAGGCCTTCTCCCGCGAGCTGGGCCAGTTCGCCGATTACCAGATCGAGCTGGACAAGGATGCGCTGATCCTGGAAACGATGGACCGCATCCTGGATTCGCTGACCGAGGACGACCGCGAACTCCTGTCGTGGATCCGCGCCGCCCTGGAGGAGACCCTCCTGCAGGGGGACCGTTTCTCCCTGGACAAGGGCCTGAAGGACGTCGGCAAACTGCTGAAGAACGACGAGCACCGGGACCTGGTGCAGCGCTACGGCATCTCGGACGCGGAGGCGTTCGGCAAGGAGCGTCTCGGCCGGATCCGCCGGGAGTGCCGCGGCGTCATCCGCGATTTCACGCAGCGCGCCCAGGCACTGGGCTTCCCGGTGGAAAAGGGCAAGGTGATCAGCCCGAAGAACAAGACCAAACTGATCAAGAGCACGCCCGGTCTGCCGGAACTGTTCGAAGATGCCTCCTACCGCCCGTACTGCACGGCGTGGATCCTGGACAAGATGCTCTTCCAGCTGGGTTTCGCGGGCGAGTTCTACCGCGCCTTCGATGAACTGCTCCGGGAGAAGAACCTGATGTGCCTGGATGAATCCAACACCCTCCTGCGGGACATCATCGCCGGGTCCGACGCCCCCTTCGTGTATGAGAAGCTGGGCGTCCGCTACGAGCATTTCCTGCTGGACGAGTTCCAGGACACCTCCCACATCCAGTGGGACAACTTCCTGCCCCTGCTCCGGGAAAGCGAGTCGCACGGCGGCGACAACCTGGTCGTGGGCGACGTGAAGCAGAGCATCTACCGTTTCCGCGATTCCGACTGGCGGCTGCTGGGCGAAGAGGTGCTCCGGGCGTTCCCGGATGCCGATGTGGAGCCGCTGAAAGGCAACTGGCGCAGCACCGAGGAGGTGGTGGACTTCAACCACCGTTTCTTCACCTTCGCTTCGCAGTTGCTGGGGCTGGAGGAAATCTATGCCGAGAAGAAACCGGAAGTGATGCGGAAGAAAGAGACACAGCGGGGTTCCGTGCAGGTGAGTTACCGCGCAGACCAGGACGCCGCGGTGCTGGAATCGGTCCGGGCGGCGCGCGATGCCGGCGCCCGCTGGGACGACATCGCCATCCTGGTGCGCAACAAGCAGGAGGGAGCGCGGCTGGCGGCCTGTCTGATCGCGGCGGACATGCCCGTCATTTCCGATGATTCGCTGGACCTGAAGGCTTCGCCGGCGGTGCGGCGCCTGGTCTCCCTGCTCAAGTACTACGACAATCCGGACGACACGGTCGGCAGTTTCCTGGCGCGGTCGATGGAGCTGGAATTCCCTTCGCAATACCACTCCCTGGTGGACTTCTGCGAGCAGCTGGTCCGTTCCCTGCAGGCCTGGGACCCCGCCTCCTTCGAAGGGCAGATCCTTTTCGTGCAGGCCTTCATGGACGAACTGCAGGACTGGACCCGGGCCAACGGCAACAACCTGCGCTACTTCCTCAAGGCCTGGGAAGAGCGGGAAACGGCCTATATCGGTTCGCCCGACGACGCATCTTCTGTGCGCGTGCTCACCATCCACAAGTCCAAGGGCCTGCAGTTCCCTTACGTGATCTTCCCCTATGCGGACAAGGTGGGCCTGTACAAAGCCGGTACGCACTGGTGCCGGCTCGATCCGGAGGCGACCACCCTGAAGGAAGCGGCCGGAGGAATCTATCCGGTCCCGCTCGATTCGCTGGCCGAGCAGAGCGACTTCGCCGATGCGGTCCGTACCGAGCGCCGGATGCAGCTGGTGGACAACATCAACCTGTTCTACGTGGCGATGACGCGGGCGGAGAAATGCCTGCACGTGATCGCGAAACCGGCCACGAAGACCTTCCAGGAAGCGATGAAGAAGAAGAAGGCCGAGCCCGGCCACTTCGCGGAAGTGCTGTACCTTTTCCTGAACGGTGCGGACGAGTTCCGCAGCGGGGCGCCCTATGATTTCAGCCGGATGGAGCGGAAAGAAGAGGCCGGTGCGGAGATCTTCCCCGCGGCGTTCCCGTCCATCCCGCTCGGTGGGCGGCTCGCCCCGTCGCCGGATGCCGCCGACTTCTTCGGTCCCGACGGGACCACGGGAGCGGATGCTTCGGCGCGCCTGCGCGGTATCGTGCTGCACGACATCCTCTCCGGGGTGAAGGCGCCGGCGGATCTGGACGCCGCCGTGGACGCCGCCCTGCGCGACGGCCGGCTGGACGCCCCGGGCGCAGAAGCGGCCCGCACGCTGCTGCGGGAGCGGATTGCCGCCCATCCGGAGTGGTTCTCGGAGAATCCCGGCCCGGACGTGCAGGTGGTCAACGAACAGGACGTCTTCGATGCCTCCGGCCGGGTGGAACGCCCGGACCGCGTCGTCCTCCGCGACCGGGAGGCCGTCATCGTGGACTACAAGTTCGGCCAGGAAGAAGATGCCTACCGCCGGCAGCTGCGCCGCTATGCCCGGCTCTGGCACGAACTTGGATATGAAGTCCGTGGAGCATACATCTGGTATGTGGAAGATGATAAAACCGAGAATGTGATATGAGAAAATGGATGATTCCCCTGCTGGCCCTGCTGCTGCCCCTGACGGCGGCGGCCCAGATCGACATGCAACAGGTCACCGAGATTGCCTCGCACCTGGGCGACAGCCGCATCTCGCTGCACTATGACTGCACCTTCACGCAGGACGCCCCGCTGAAGCTGTCCGGCACCCTGCTCGTCCAGGGTGAGTGCTACAGCGCCCGGGGCAACGGGATGGAGATTTACTGCGACGGCACCACCCGCTGGACGGTGGATCCGGCGTCGAAGGAAGTCTATGTCGAGACCTCCGGCGGCCTCGAGGAACTCCTGTACTACCGCGATTCCCTGACGGAACTGAAACTCTCCGAGCTGAAGTACCTGCCCCTGTCCGGCGACCTGTCGGCCTTCAGCTTCGATACGTCCGCCCTGGATTCTTCCTGGGTGGTCACGGATTTGCGCTGATTTTTTTGCATCTTTGCCATATGAACCGACCGTTAGCCCTCCTCCTCCTGGCCTGCAGCCTCTGCCTGCCGGTCCAGATGCGCGCCCAATATGTCTATATCCCGGAAGACATCCACTTCCAGGCGCCCAAAGTCCCCGAATACATCGAGTTCGCCGGCCAGACGATTCGCTTCGACCGTCCCGACCTGTATGAGCGGATGGACCGGGAGCTGATCAACTTCACCTACGGCCACACCAACTCCACGCTGATGCTCAAGCGCTCCCGGCGCATCTTCTCGCAGATCGTCCCGATCCTGCAGAAGAACGGCGTGCCCGAGGACCTGAAGTACCTGATGGCCATCGAGAGCAACCTCGACCCCAAGGCCTACTCCTCGGCGGGAGCCGCCGGCCTGTGGCAGTTCATGAAGGCCACCGGCCGCCAGTACGGCCTCGAGGTGGGGGACGAGGTGGATGAGCGCTATCATATCGAGAAATCGACGGCGGCCGCCTGCAAGTATCTCAAGGAGGCCTATGCCAAATACGGCGACTGGATGACCGTCGCGGCCAGTTACAACGCCGGTCAGGGCGGCATCTCCAAGCGCCTTTCGGACCAGCGGCAGAAGCGGGCGATGGACCTGTTCCTCGTCACGGAGACCTCCCGCTACATGTTCCGCATCCTGGTGGCCAAGATGTTCTTCGAGAATCCGGAGGCCTTCGGCTTCCACCTGGAAGACGGGGACTATTATCCCGTCATCCCGGCCAAGGAAACCGTCAGCGTGAGCGGCCCCATCCCCAACTTCACGGACTTCGCCGAAGAGCACGGCTCCACCTATTTCTTCCTGAAAGAAGCCAATCTCTGGCTCCGCAGCGACCACCTCACCAACAAGGCCGCCAAGACCTACCAGGTCGTCATCCCCGCCCTATAGGGCGGGTAACCGCCTGAACAATTGAGGGGGCGTACCCCCTCAAACTCCCCTGCGTCGCTTCGCTCCTAACTCTCGCGGGCAGGCAAGCCTCCATCATTGAGGGGGCGTTCCCCCTCAAACTCCCCTGCGTCGCGCTGCTCCGAAACCTCGCGGGCCGGCGGCAAGTTGCCCTCCGGAGAGCATTTCCGCAGCGAAGCGAGGACGTTTTCTTTGCTCTTCCGGAGGGCAAGCTTGCCGCTGCCGTAACAGGACTACCGATGTAAGAATGAATCCAGGATAGGCTGGAGAGAGTTGAGGTCGGAGACGAGGACCTGGCGGGGCTTGGAACCCTCCTGCGGCCCCACGATACCCGCGGCCTCCAGCTGATCCATCACGCGCCCGGCCTTCGCATACCCCATGCCCAGCTTGCGCTGCAGATCCGAAGTCGAACCGCGCTGGCTGATCACCACCATCTTCGCGGCCTCCTCGAAACGATCGTCGATCTTGGCCATGTCCACCATGCCGCCTTCGCCGCCCTCCGGCCCCGCCTCTTCGGGAGACGGGAGGTAATACGGCGTATTGTAACAGCGGCCGTAACCGGTCTGCGAACCGATGAACTCCGTCACGGCGTCGATCTCTTCGCCGCTGATATAACCGCACTGGATACGCTCGGACTCGATGCCGGCGGAGAACAGCATGTCGCCGCGGCCGATCAGCTTCTCGGCGCCCGGGGCGTCGAGGATGGTCGTGGAGTCCACGCGGGAAGCCACGCGGAAGGCGATGCGCATCGGGAAGTTGCTCTTGATGATGCCCGAGATCACGTCCACGGAAGGACGCTGGGTCGCGAGGATCACGTGCAGGCCGGCGGCGCGGCCCTTCTGGGCGAGGCGGATGATCGAATTGGTGATGCTGCGGGAAGCGGCGCGCGCCTCCGGAGCGGCCCCCGTGGTCATGGTCAGGTCGGCATACTCGTCCACCACCACCACGAGATAAGGCAGGAAACGGTGCCCGTGGTCCGGACGGAGCTTGCGCTCCTTGAACTTCTCGTTGTAGAGGGTGATCTTGTTGACGCCCGCCTTGCTCAGCAGTTCGTAGCGGTCGTCCATCTCGGTACACAGCGAGCGGAGGATCTTCTCGGCGTCCTTGGGTTTCTTGACGATGGCGTTGGAGCGCTCTTCCTCCTCGTCCGCGGCGTCGGGCAGCACGGCGAGGTAGTGCTTGAGGAGCTGCCCGTAGGCGGAGAACTCGACCATCTTCGGGTCGATGAAGACGAACTTCAGTTCGGACGGGTGCTTGCTGTAGAGCAGCGAGGACACGATGACGTTGAGGCCCACGGACTTGCCCTGCTTGGTCGCACCGGCGATGAGCAGGTGCGGGGCGTCCGCGAGGTCGAATACGCGCACTTTCTGCGTGATCGTATAGCCGATGGCGACGGGCAGGTCCGCCTTGCTGCTGCGGAAGGCGTCGTCGTTCAGCAGGGCCTTCAGCGGGACGATGGAAGAGTAGTCGTTGGCGACCTCGATGCCCACCGCGTCGGACAGGGTGATCACGCGCACGCCCTTGGCGTTCAGCGACAGGGCGATGTCCTCCTGGAGTTTCTTGATGTCGGCGATCTTCACGCCCGGGGCGGGATAGACCTTGTACAGGGTGACGGTCGGGCCCACGATGGCCTTGACGTCGTTGACCTGGATCTTGTAGTTGGCGAGCGCCGCGCGGATCTTGTTGTTGTTGCGCGTAAGCTCCTCCGTGGACACCTCCCGCCGGCCGCTGGAATAGCTCTCCAGCAGGTCCAGGGACGGGAATTTGTATTTCGGCAGGCCGTCCGGCGGGTCCAGGCGGTTGTCGATGGGCTTGAGGTCCTCGACGTTCTCGCTCTCGAGCCCCTCGTCCTGGACGATCTCGAAACCGCCCTCCGGGTTTTCGGTGCCGGGCTCGGGCTGATTCTTCTCAGGTTTCTTCTTCGGTTCCGCGGCGAGGGCTGCGACGGCGGGTTCGGGTTGCACGGTCGGTTCCGGCTCCACCGGTTCCGGTTCCACGGGATCGGACAGCACGGGTTCCTCAGGTGTTTCGGGCGCTTCCGGTTCGGGCTCCGGTTTCTCCTTCTTCACGCCGATCGAGGCGAACCAGCGGTTGAAACGCTTGGAAGCGAAGAAGAGGAAAGCGGCTGCGAGGATGACGATGAACAGGCCCGTGACGATGGGCCCGAAGAGGTTTTCGCTCCATTGCACGACGGAGGCGCCGCAGCGTCCGCCGAGGCCGCCGCCGAACAGCGTCTGCAGGCCCGCGACCCTGCCGATGAAGGCGAGCACGAGCGAGGAGAAGAAGGCGCCGAACAGGGCGATGAGCGTGGTCTTCACCAGGGAATTCGGCCAGCGGTGGGCCAGCAGGCGCACCGAGACGGCCGCCAGGATGATCAGCAGCGAGAAACTGCCCAGCCCGAAGAGGTCGCACACCAGCAGATGGCCGGTCCGGAAACCGAGCTTGCCGGCGGCGTTGCCCACCTTGCGGCCCGCGTCCATCGCGTCCGGGTCGCCCAGGAGGCTCATGTCCTCCTGCCAGTGGAAGAGGTAGGAGAAGGTCGAAATGAAGATGAAGAGCGTGAGCGCGGCGACGCACAGCCCCGCTATGCGCACGGCCGCCGCCCGTTCCTCTTCGTCCCAGGATTTCCAGATTCTGAATCTCATTTCTTCTTGTAGGGCCGTTTGAAGTTCTTGCGCTGCTTGTTACGCTGGCCGCCGGGCTGCCCCACGTTGATGCCCATGCCGGGCCGGGAGAAGTTGGCGTCGCCCGAGATCTTGCTGAGGCTGATGCCTTCGGGGACCTTGATGCGGCCGTCGGAGAGTTTCTCGATGTCGGCGAAGATGGTTTCGTCGGCCACGCTGTCCTTGTTCCAGATCAGGTACTGCTGGCGCATGTAGATGGCCAGCGAGCGGATCAGCTCGGTCTTGACCTCGCCTTCCGGCTGCTCGCAGATGAGGTTGATGATGCTCTCAATATTGCGGCCGTAATGGAAGGCCTTGATCTTGGATCCCTTCATCGGGATGGGCACGGGATCGGTGGTGAACTCCTCCGCCACGGGGCAGGGCCAGGGCGAATCGACGTCCAGGTCGTAGCCGGCGATCATATAAAGATGGTCCCAGAGCTTGTGCGCGTAGTTGTCCTGGGTATGGACCTGCGGGTTGAGCAGCTCCATCACCTTGACGATTGCGTAGGCCTGCTCAGTGCGCTTGGCCCGGTCGGGAATCTCGCGGAGCTGGTCCACCATCTTGAGCACGTTGCGGCCGTATTCGGGCATCGCGAGGCGCTCCCGGGAAGTATTGTAATCGAGTGATTGGGAAATATCGTTTGGTTCCATAATGACAGATTGGATGACAAAATGCAAAGATAATCAAATTCGCGGAATTCCCTTACCGGGACCGGGCGGCGAAGCCGTCCGAGGCCCAGGTGCCGTCCCCGGTGATCAGGTAGCCTTCGAGTTCCGGCCGGGACAGGATGAGTTCGCGGGCCCCTTCCGGGCCGAGGACCATGCAGGCCGTCGCCAGAGCGTCCGCCTCGGCGGCCGTAGGGGCCACTATGGTGGCGCTGAGCAGGCCGTGCGTCACGGGGTAGCCCGTCCGCGGATCGATGGTGTGGGCGTATTTCTTTCCGTCCTTGACGTAGAATTTCCGGTAGTTGCCGGAGGTGACGATGCCGCAGGCACTTCCGTCCGACTCCCAGATGCCCTTGATGTCCGCCCCGGGCGTGTCGTTGCCGTCCACAGGATTGTCCACCCCGATCGTCCAGCCCCGGCCGGCGGGGTTGAGGCCCTCGCAGAAGATCTCTCCGATGTCCACCAGCATGTTCTTCACGCCGAGGGAATGGAGATAGCCGGCGACCACGTCGCAGGTGTATCCTTGGGCGATTGCGTTGAAATTCAGTACTTTCTCTTCCTTGCAGGCGGCCAGGGCGGCGGTCACGCGCTCCGGGTCGGGCAGGCTGTCGGCGGTGAAACCGAACCCCCAGATGTCGAAGAGCGGGGCCGCGGTGACGTCGAAAGCGCCGCCGGTCTCCGCCTTGTAGCGGTCCGACAGGGCGCGCACTTCGGTGAAGAAGCGGTCCGGGATGATCTCCTCCCCGGCGTTGTAGCGGCTCAGCAGGGACGACTTGTTGTAGCCGGACAGGCTGAAGTCGATGCCGGTCAGCAACGAGTCGATCGTCGCGCCGATCTCCTCGCGCGGGACGCTCACCCCCGTGAGGTCGGCCTTGACGCTGTAGGTGCCGCCCTGGGCGTATCCGGTGAAGGTGACGTAGCCGCTGCGGGCGCATCCGGCGAGGATGCAGACGGCCGCCAGAATGGGGAAAAAAGATTTGGAACTCATCGCTTCGGCAAAGTATTTGCACAAAGTTAGCGGATTTTCGCGCATTTTTGCGCATCTTTGCAAATTGTAACGGAAGATAATATGAAGTTTGTCAGATGCTTTGTCCTCGCCGCCCTCCTGGCCGGATTCGTGTCCGTCCAGGGCTGCAAGAAGGACGAAACGAAGGAATACGATTCTTTGGACGGGTATATCTCCCTGTCCCTGCCCCCTTACGTGGAGCCGGGCTATACGAAGACGTTCACGATCGACACCCTGATGCACCTGTCCCGGGAGGACGGCGGCAAGATCGGCTATGCGTTCCGGGATTCGGGCAAGGGCGTGTATGACACCCTGGTCACGGCGGACGGCGTGATCCGTCACCACGACTTCGTCTTCACCGCCCCCGACGCCATCGTCACCAACTCGCTGTCGCTGGTCGGATTCGTCGATCAGGACGCTCCCTATTACTCTTCTACCGCCAGCGTGTCCTATTCTGTCGTGCGCGCCGGCCTGGACGGACGCGGCTCGGTCACGAATTTCAACATCGGCTCTTCCGAGCAGTTCGTGGACCTGCGCGACGGGGAGAAATATTATGCCGTCGACCGGGACAAGCTCTCCTGGATGCGGCAGAACCTGGCCTGGAAAGGCGCGGGCGCTCCTTATATGCAGTGCGCCGCGATCAGTTCCGTGTTCGGGCGCTACTACACCTGGGAGGAGGCGCAGACAGCCTGCCCCGAAGGCTGGCGCCTGCCCACCGATGCCGACTGGACGTCCCTGGACCCGTCCGCCGAGGCGGGCGAGGACCTTTCCGGGATGGCGGGCAAGGTGATGGCGGACCTCTATTTCAACGGCTCGAAGATGTGGGAGTACTGGCGTGAGGTGAAGATCTCCGACCAGCTGGGCCTGTCCGTGATGCCCGTGGGATACGCCACGGTCTCCGGGGGGAGCTATACCTTCGACGGGCTTTACGCCTACGCCGCTTTCTGGACCTCCGACGAGTCGGACGGACTGGGCGTGTGCCGCTACGTCTATCACAACAAGGACGTCATTTTCCGCGGACGGCTATCCAAGACGGATTTCGCGGCTTCCGTCCGCTGCGTGCGGGACCTCACGGAATAGCCGCCACCGCTTTCAGGAAAAAGATCAAAGTCTGGCCGAGCGCATCGGCCAGATTTTTTATGCCCCGGGGGCAGCCGGGGACCAGGGCGGGCAGCCCGCAGAGGATGAAGCCCTCTGCCAGCGGGAGCGCGCCCAGGTTGGTGATCAGGAAGTATTTGGGGAAACTGTGGAAGCGGATCCAGACGAGCGGGGCGGTGAAGGCCTGGCAGGAGAGCGTGAGCGCGACGCCGCTCCAGATGCGGCGGAGCGGATCGCCCCGGAGGCCCTTCGGATACCAGGCTTCCAGGCGCGGGAAGAGCAGCACGATGCCCAGCATCGCAAGGTAGGATAGCTGGAATCCGAGGCTGCGGACCACCGTCGGCGAAACGGCCAGCTGAAGCGTGAGGGCGGCGCAGAAGACGTTCAGGGGGCGCCTCCGCCGGCCGGGAAGCAGCCGGGACAGTTCGTTGAACAGGATGAACAGGAAGGCCCGCACGAGGGAAGGGGAGGCGCCGGTCATCGCGAGGTAGCAGGCGGCCGCTGCGACGCAGGCCGCGCTCCGGAACGCAGCGGCCGCCCGCCCGTTCCCCAGCCAGCCGAGCGCTTTGTGCAGGATGCCGTAGAGGATGCCCAGGTGCAGTCCGGACAGGGCCAGGATGTGGGAGGCGCCCGCCGCACGGAAGGCCGCGACGGTCTGCGGGTCCAGTCCGCCCCGCTGCCCGGCGAGCAGGGCTTTCAGCAGTTCCGCCGTATCGGCGTGGGGGAAGGCCGCGGCGTCTATGCTCCGCAGCAGGCCCTGCAGCGCCCGTCCGCTGCTCGGGTCCGGGCCGGGGGCGGGCCCCCGGGCGAGTGCGGAGGCGTGGCAGAAAAGCCCCAGGCAGTAAAACAGGGCCAGGACGGCGCCGTTGCGGCCGCCCCGCCCGCAGGCGAGCAGGAACAGGCCCGCTGCCGCGAGGCAGCTCCCCGCGGCAAGCCAGTATGGCACATCTCCCCCGGGTGGCACCAGCGCCGCCGTGACCACTCCTGCTGAAAAAGGGATTGAAATCGCCACGATGTCCTTCTCCACGACCATTTCAATCGAATTTTTGCCAAAATACGCATTATTTCTTAAATTTGCACGATATAGGACACTATAACTTTTCAAATATGATCATCCTTGTTATCAATTGCGGCAGTTCTTCCGTGAAGTACCAGCTTCTCGATATGAAGAACGACGATGTCTATGACCTGCTGGCCAAGGGCCTGGTCGAAAAAATCGGCCTCCCCGACGGCTGCATCACCCACAAGCCTACCGGCAAGGAGCCGTACTCCGTGACCCTCCCCATCCCGGATCATAAGGTCGGCATGAAGCTCGTGCTCGACGCCCTGGTGGACCCGGATCACGGCGTGCTGTCCAGCTTCGACGACATCGAGGCCGTCGGCCACCGCATCGTGCAGGGTGCCGATTTCTTCTCCGGAAGCACCCTCGTGGACGAGGATGTCCTGAAGAAGATCGGCATCTGCTGCGACTTCGCCCCGCTGCACAACCCGGCCCACCTGCTCGGCATCGAGGCCATCTCCCACGTGCTTCCCGACGTGCCGCAGGTCGTGACCTTCGACACCGCCTTCCACCAGACGATGGAGCCGTACGCCTATATGTACGCCCTCCCGTACGAGTACTACCAGAAGTACCGCGTCCGCCGTTACGGCGCCCACGGCACCTCCCACCAGTACGTCTCCCAGCGCGGCGCGAAACTCGCCGGCCTGGACCTCGCGCATTCCAAGATCATCACCTGCCACCTCGGCAACGGCAGCAGCGTGACCGCGATCAAGGACGGCAAGGTGGTGGATACCTCGATGGGCTTCACCCCGCTCGAGGGCATGATCATGGGCACCCGCTGCGGCAACATCGACGCCAACATCGTCCCCTATATCATGAAGAAGGAGAACCTCACGCCCGACGAGATGACGACCGTGATGAACAAGAAGAGCGGTTTCCTCGGCCTGTCCGGCAAGAGCTCCGACCTCCGCGACATGGACGCCGCGGCGAAGGCGGGCGACGTGCGCGCGAAGATCGTGCTCAAGAAGCTCACCTACGATACCATCAAGAACGTCGGCGCCTACATCGCCGAGATGAACGGCGTGGACCTGATCGTGTTCACGGCCGGCATCGGCGAGAACAACCCGCGCCTGCGCCGCCATGTCTGCGAGAACCTCTCCTACATGGGCGTCAAGATCGACGCCGAGGCCAACGACGGCGCCCGCAGCAGCGAGACCATCATCTCCGCGCCGGACTCCACCGTGAAGGTGGCCCTCATCCCCACCAACGAGGAACTGGTGATCGCCCGCGACACCATGCACATCGTTTCCGAACTTGAAAACTAATACCACTGATATGTCCCTCATTGACCAGATCGTTGCGCGCGCCCAGTCCAACCGGCAGCGCATCGTGCTCCCGGAATCCTTCGAGGAGCGCACCATCACGGCGGCAGACCGCGCCATCGCCGACGGCCTCGCCGACATCATCCTGATCGGCAACCGCGAGAAAGTGCTCGCCTATGCCGCCGGACTCGGCCTCAAGAACATCGACAAGGCCACCATCATCGACCCCGAGACCAGCGAGAAGACCGAGGAGTACGCCCAGCTGCTCTTCCAGCTCCGCCAGAAGAAGGGGATGACGATCGAACTGGCCCGCAAGACCGTCCTCGATCCGCTCTACTTCGGCTGCCTCATCATCAAGAGCGGCGATGCCGACGGACAGATCAGCGGTGCGCTGTCCACGACCGGCGAGACCCTCCGTCCCGCCCTCCAGATCATCAAGTGCGCCCCCGGCATCACCTGCGTGAGCGGCGCGATGCTGATGATCACCAAGACCCCGCAGTACGGCGAGAACGGCGTGCTCGTGATCGGCGACGTGGCGGTGACCCCCGCCCCGGATGCGTCCCAGCTGGCCCAGATCGCCGTGTGCACGGCGCAGACCGCCAAGAGCGTAGCCGGCTTCACCGATCCGCGCGTGGCGATGCTGTCCTTCTCCACCAAGGGCTCTGCGAAGCACGAGGTCGTGGACAAGGTGGTCGAGGCCACCGCGCTCGCGAAGGAGCTGAATCCGGATCTCAAGATCGACGGCGAACTGCAGGCGGATGCCGCCCTGGTGCCGTCCGTGGGCAAGAAGAAGGCTCCCGGTTCCGAGATCGCCGGCAACGCCAACGTGCTCGTGTTCCCGAACCTCGAGGTCGGCAACATCGCCTACAAGCTGGTCCAGCGCCTGGGCGAGGCCGACGCCATCGGCCCCATCCTCCAGGGCATCGCCCGGCCGGTGAACGACCTCAGCCGCGGCTGCAGCGTGGATGATGTTTACAAGATGATCGCCATCACCGCCTGCCAGGCGATGGACGCGAAATAGACCCGTATTCCATGGCGGATTTCAAGATTTCCGGCATCCAGCAGATCGGTGTCGGAACGGAAGACTTCAGGAAATCCTGGAACTGGTTCATCGACATGTTCGGTGCCGACGTGAAGATCCTCGAGGACGACACGGTGGCGGAGCGGATGCTGCCCTATACGGGCGGCCGCCCGCAGAAGCGGCACGCCTGCATCGCCGTGAACCTGCAGGGCGGGTCCGGTTATGAGATCTGGCAGTTCTCGGAGCGCAAGCCCGAGCCCTGTCCCTTCCAGGTGAGCGTCGGCGACCTGGGCATCCTGGCGGCCAAGCTGAAGTGCCGCGATGCGGCCGCCTTCCACCGGGAAGTTTCTGCGAAATGGAAGGACTGCGGCCCCCTCGGGAAACTTCCCGACGGGACGCCCTTCTTCTGGGTCAGGGACCTGTATGGCAACTGGTTCCAGGCCGTGGAGCGGAAAGACGTGTTCATCGACGAGGGACGGAACGCCGGCGGTCTGGTCGGCGCCGTCATCGGCGTGAGCGACCTGGACGCCTCTATGCGTTTCTATGCCGACGTCCTGGGCTACGGCCGCGTCCTGAGCGACACCGAGGGCACCTTCGACGAGAGCGGATTCCTGCCCGGCGGGGAGCGGCGCTGCCGCCGCGTCCTGCTGGGACACGCGCCGCATACCGGCGCCTTCTCCGGGATGTTCGGCGAGAGCACCCTCGAACTCGTCCAGGCGCTGGACTATACGCCGCGCAAGGTGTACGAGGGCCGTTTCTGGGGTGATCCGGGCTTCATCCAGGTCTGTTTCGACGTGACTGGGATGCGGGCGCTCGGAGATTTCTGCGCCGCCCACGGCCATCCGTTCACGGTGGACAGCTGCCCCAACGGGGAGCAGTTCGACATGGGCGACGCCTCGGGCCATTTCACTTATATCGAAGATCCCGACGGCACGCTGATCGAGTTCGTGGAGACGCACAAGGTCCCGGTGGCGAAGAAACTGGGCTGGTTCATCGACATGTCCAAGCGGGACGCCGACAAGCCGCTTCCGAAGTTCCTCTTCCGGATGATGGGCCTGGTGTCCCGGCAGAAACCCCGTCCGTGATATGCAGAGAGTCTGGATTACAGGAGCTTCCTCCGGCATCGGGCTGGCCTGCTGCCTGCGTTACGCCTCGCGGGGCGCGCAGCTGGTGATGACGGCCCTGCCCGGGAAGGAACTGGATGAGGCTGCGGAAAAATGCCGTGCCGCCGGTGCCGCCGGCGTGCAGGCGCTGCCTTATGATTTCTCCGATCCTTCGGGGCTGCAGGCGCTTTGCGAAGCCGCCTGGGAAGCCTTCGGCGGGCTGGACGTCGTGTACTGCAACGCCGGCATCAGCCAGCGCACGCTGGTGGAGGATACGTCCGAAGCGATGATCCGGAAGATCATGGAGATCGATTTCTTCGCTCCGGAGAACATCGCCCGTGCCGTCCTGCCCAAGATGCTGGCGCAGGGAGGCGGTCACATCGCCGTGACTTCGTCCATTTCCGGCAAGTTCGGCTTCCCGCTCCGCTGCGCCTATGCTTCCGCCAAGTTCGCGGTGTACGGTTTCTTCGAGACCCTGCAGGCCGAGTACTTCCACCGGGGCATCCGGGTCACGATCGTGTGCCCGGGCCGGGTGCAGACGGCCATCTCCCTGAATGCCCTGGACAAGGGCGGCAAGCCGCACGGAAAGATGGATGCCGGCCAGGCCGGCGGCATTTCCCCGGAGCGCGCCGCGCGGATCATCGTCCGGGCCATCGACCGCGGGCGGCGCGAGGTGCTGGTCGGCAGCAAGGAACTGCTGATGGTGTACGTCAAGCGCTTCTTCCCCGGCCTCTGCGCCCGCCTCGTCCGCCGCATCAAACCGGAATAGACCTCGGCGCCGGCTCTCTCGGTTCCATCTCGTATCTCTGACAGGTCTCCAGCTAGAACGCACAGATAGGCGTTTTGCTGGAGACCTGTTGGTGTTTTGGACCTTTTTCGACCATTCGGCGGGGGAGGTCGCCAGTTCTATTGCACCAGAACCTGTTTTACTGGAGACCTATCGGATTTGTTTGCGAACGAAAAGGGGATTTGCTATCTTGCAGACAAGAAGAACTTGAACAATGAAAAGCCTCTTTCATTTTTGTATTACCTGTCACGCTGAAGTCCTGTTCCGGGACGAAGAAGATGTCCGGCAGATCACCAATATCCTGGCATTGGAAGCTTTCAACTGCCAGGTGGAACTCTGGGTCGATGCCGTGATGTCCACCCACATCCATGGTATCGGATATGCGGATGAACAGGCCATCATTCGCTTTTGCCGCATCCTCAAGATGCGGATTACCAAATATCATCGCGCACGGCATTTAGCGCAAGGTCCCTTGTTCGATCCGGGCTATTTCCTGCTCTGTCTGGATGGGAATAACCATATTCTTGCGGCAATCAGTTATGTGCTCCGAAATGGACTGCACCATGGACAGAGCGCCACTGCTTTTTCATACCCGCACTGCTCGGCGAACCATCTGTTCCGAAAGGACCTCGGCAAAGAGGCCTGTGTCCCGGCCATCACATCCCGCATTGACATAGCCCGGTGTCTTCCCCGGCGCTCCCCGTTTCCCGACCACTTTGCGATGGACCGGGACGGGATGCTTATGCGTAGCAGTTTCGAAAACCTCGGACTTGTGGAACACTACTATCGGACGCCAAGGTGTTTCGATTATTATATGAGCCGTCTTTCCGGCGAGGAGTGGCAGCGGGAGCAACAGCAGGATCCGAGTAACGTCGACCCCATTACCCTGGAATTGCTGGAGCCGGCAAACACTTATGAATCTATATCCAAGATGCTCGCCGGCGAAAAAGGACATCTGTATTCTCCGTCCCGACTCTCTGATCAGGATGTGTGCCGGATTATTGATGATGAATACGTTTCCGGTTACCATAAGGCTTCCGTCTATCAGCTGAACTGGGAACAACGGAAAAGCATCGGAGTCGATTTGTCCCGTCGATTCCATTTGGCTCCGTCCCAGATAAACCGTTGCCTGGTATTGTGACAGGTCTTCACCAAAACGGCCTCTGGCGCCAAAGAATTGGAGACCTCTCGCCTTAAATAGCCCGTTTCAGCCTAAAACACTGGCAGGTCTCCAGCCAGAACGCACAGGAAGGCGTTTTGCTGGAGACCTGTCAGGGATGGCCGATTGGGGCGGCTATGACCAGGGGAGTATCGCAGGGATTCGGGGCATGCCCCCTTAGTAGCGCGTCAGCGAGGCGCCGCGGGAGACGGACTGCGTGGTGACGCGCAGCGCGTCGGTGCCGTGGTAGCGGCAGGAGGAAGCGCCGGACAGGTTGACGCTGAGGGATTCCCGGACATCGAGTTCGCAGGAAGCGGCACCGGACAGCCGGACTTCGGCCGTGCGGGATGCCGCCTGGCCCGCGCGGACCTTGGCGGCTCCTGACCCGTTCACGTTCAGTTCCGCCGCGGCGCCTTCGATTCCGAGGTTGGCGCTGCCGGAAGCCAGGATCCCGGTCTTGCCCAGCCGGCCCGTCCAGTCAAGTTTCGCCGCGCCGGACAGGTTTGCGTCCACTACTTTCGGGGACGATTCCAACTTTCCGTTCGCTGCACCGGACATACGCAGGTCCACCCGGTCGAATTCGCCTTTCAGGTCGAACTTGGCGGCACCGCTGCCGTCGATGTCGGCGTCGATCGCCTTGACGGAGAGCCCGTGGGCGGAAGCCGCTCCGCTGAGCCGCATCCTGAACTTGTCATTGCGGTGCAGGAATTCATCCCGGGTGTTGAGCTGCGCGGCTCCGGACATCTCGAGCGAGCAGAGTTCGGGCATGGTCACGCTGGCGCGGATTTCGCCGGAACGGCTGAGCGCCTCGATCTTCCGCCGGATGTCTCTCGGCAGTTCGCCGGTGCCCAGCGTCAGGACGCCGCCCTTGACCTCGACCTTCAGGTAGGGGAAGATGAAGTCCGGGGCTTCCACGCGAACGGAGTAGCGGCTCCCGCGCGTCAGTTCCACTTTGAAGGTCCAGGAAATGTCCAGCCCGTCGAAGCCGCGGAGCTGGTAGTCGCGCGTTTCGCGGGAAGCGGCGGCGGGGTCGGGGACCGCGGCACGGACCGTCTGGAAGGGGAGGGCGGCAAGCAGGGCCGCCGCGAGGAGGGAAAGGATCTTTTTCATATCATCGTTTGTTTTTCAGTTGATTCACTTCATCGAGGATGCCGCCGTAGTACGCCTTGAGGATGCGGGCCTGCTGGCGCCTGGGCAGTTCCTCCGGGAGCTGCTCGTACAGGCTCACGGGCTCTTCCGTCAGTTCGTCCAGGGTCTGCTCCCATCCGTCGGCGTCTTCCCAGGGAAACTCGCGGTAGGCGCGTTCGACCTGGGCGAGGTAGGAGCGATATACGCGTTCCGGGTTGTCGGGGACGCCCAGGAAATGGCGGGATGCCCCCGGCCGGATGACCAGCAGCAGGGAGACGGCGGCGGCAAGGGCGAAGGCCCAGGCGACGGGGCGGAGGAACAAGGATTTCCGTGCGGGGGCGTCGTGGAGGGCGGAGCGAAATAATTTCCGGCCGCCCGCAGGGAACAGACAGACCCCGTTATCCGCCCGGGCGAGAAAGCGCGCCTCGTGGCCCTCGGCGGGCTCCGCCGTGTCGAACTGTGCCGCGTGCTCGCGGATGTATCGTTCCAGATCGTTCATATCTCTTTCAGCAATTCAATCAGTTTATGGCGTCCCCGGGCGTACAGGGAGCGCAGCGTCGTCTCTTTCCGGCCGGTCAGGGCGGCGATCTCGCCGTAGTCCAGGCCTTCGATCAGCACCAGGCCGAGCACCAGCCGGTAGGGCTCCGGCAGGGCGTCCATCGCCGTGCGGACCTGCGAGATGTCCGGCAGCGGACCGGGATCTTCCGTTTCGTCCTGGCCCTGCGCGTCTTCCTGCAGGGCGTAATCTTCCAGGAAGGCGTCGTGCCGCCGTTTCTTGCGCAGGCGGTCGATGGAGGCGCGGATGCAGGTGCGGGCCAGCCAGGCGGACACCTGGGCGGGGGAAGCGAAGGTGCCGGGGGCGGAGAGGTATTTCAGCAGGGTGTCCTGCATCACCTCTTCGGCTTCCGCGGGGTCCCGGAGGATGCGCAGGCTGATGTTGTACAGCCGGCGGTGATGTTCCCGGTAGAATTCGCTGATCTCCTGTCTCGTCATCTCGGACACTTTCTGCTTATATAACGAAAAAGAATCCGGGTTGTTGCAACCCGGATCTATTTTTCGAAAAAACTGAAATGCACTCGGCCGTAAACCTTTTCCTTCTTGAAGAAGGGGTGTCCCGCGAAGGAGTGCTCGTCGCCGTGCTCCAGGATGAAATAGCCTCCCGGATGGAGCAGGTCGCGGGAGAAGACCTTGTCCGGAATGCCCTCCAGGCCTTCCAGGGCATAGGGCGGGTCCGCGAAGATGATGTCGAACTTCTCGTGGCAGATGGGCAGGAAGTCGAAGACGTTGGCGTGGACGGCCGTGACGTTGTCCAGGCCCAGGCGGGCGGCTTCGCGCCGGATGAAGGCGGCGTGGTCGCGGTTCATTTCCACACTATAGACGCGCGCGGCTCCGCGCGAGGCGAACTCGTAGGCGACCGCCCCCGTGCCGCCGAACAGGTCGAGCACGCAGAGGTCTTCGAATTCGTATTCGTTGTTCAGGACGTTGAACAGGCCCTCCCGGGCGAAATCCGTGGTGGGCCGTGCGCCATATCCCATCGGGGGCAGGATGGGTTTTCCCTTGAGCCGTCCGCCGATGATCCTCATAGGCGTTCCACCGCCTTGAAATAGCGGTATAGCGACATTTCATCCTCGGCGTCCAGGGGCGTCAGCGAACAGAGCGTGGAGATTTCCGGGTTCAGCTGGAGCGAATTCAGCGCGAGGAAGATGTAATACTCGGCGGTGGTGAAGTCCGGGGCGGGGAAACTGTTGGCGAGCAGCAGGTTCTTGCCCTGGGCGACGGCGAGGTACAGCCGGCCGTCCTGGTGGCTGCACAGGATCTTGTTGTATTCGGGACAGGCCGGCAGCCGCGTCAGGATGCGGTAGATCTCGGGCCGGTCAGAAACGGCGCTGTCCCCGTCTTGGGTATAGACGAGGACAGCATCGTATTGAGGTATTTCTACGTATTCCACCGTGTCCCCGTCCTTGAGCGGCGCCACTTCACAGAGTGCATCCCGTGCGGTGGCCGGATCGAAGAAATGGGAGGGGACGAGGGTGAACACTACTCCCAGTTGCCTGCGTTGTTGTTCGGGGCGGTGATGGAACCGACCTGCAGGCCCTCGTAGCGGTTCATGTCGCGGCTCTCGGCGTCAAGGTTGATGCGGAGCTGGTTGTTCATGCCCTTGAGGAGGGACTTCCAGGGGATGCGGGCCTCGAAGAGGGGCACGGGCACGCCGGAAACCATCTTGACGGCGGACTCCATCTGGATGGGCTCCTTGCCGGAGAACGGGATATACTTGAGGGAGTCGATGCAGAAGTCGGGCCGGTTGTTGAAGAGGGTGTCGCGGACCGGGATCTTGGTGGTGTGGGAATACACGACCTTCTGCCCGGCGGCGTAGGCCTCGGCGAGCTTCTCGGTCAGCTGCTCCGGTTTGAGCTTGCGGTTGGCCTTCTTGATGGCCTCGGTGTTGGCGACGGCGATGGAGTCGTCCATGGAGCCGATCTGCATCACGATATCCATCGTTCCGGTCTCGTAGAACTGCTTGAGGGAGTCAATCGAGGAGTTGAACTTGCCAGTGACGGACTTGTGGGCCACCTGCAGGGTGCGGATGTCCTTGAGGCGCTGGACGGCGACCGCCTGGCGGGAGGCTTTCTCCTTGTTGAAGTTGACGGGCTGCATGATGTTGCTGTACAGCAGATAGGCCAGACCGGCGATGGCTGCCAGCAAGAGGACCTCTACGAGAATTTTAACTGCTTTGTTCATTGTATCGGTTAGTTTTATTTGATTTCCAAAGTCCCACAAAGTTATGAAAATGATTTATCAAATGCAATATTCTTATTAAATTTGCAGAAGTTTTTTGGAACAAGTGAAAACGGTGACATCCGCCAAAATCCAGCGCCTGGAAGCGCTGATCGCCGGTGCAGCTCGCGCCTGCGTCGTCGTGCATACGCACCCCGACGGGGACGCGGTCGGCAGCGGAACCGCCCTGCTGGCGTATCTCCGGGACTGCCGGGGCCTCCAGGCCGACCTGCTGCTGCCCGATCCGGCGGCCGGGATCCTGGATTTCCTCGTTCCGGAAAGCGGCGTGACGGTGGCGTCCGCGGACCCTGCCGGGGCGCTGGCCCGCCTCGCCGGGTGCGACCTGCTGTTCTGCCTGGACATGAACGGCCCCGGCCGTGCGGGAGAGCTGGAGGCGCCGCTGCGCGCCGTTTCCGCCCGCAAGGTGCTGGTGGACCACCATCCCCGCCCCGACGAGGCCTGGTTCGACCTCACGTTCAGCGAGACGGAGGTCTCCTCCGCGAGCGAGCTGCTCTACCACGTCCTGCTCGCCCTGCCGGGCGTGGGCCGGGCGGACCGGCTGCCGCTGGAGGTCCTCACCCCGCTGATGGCCGGCATGACGGCGGACACGAACAATTTCGCGAACTCCGTCTTCCCGTCCACCCTCGGGATGGCTTCCGAGCTGCTGGCGGCCGGCGTGGACCGCGACGCCCTGCTGGACGCGCTGTTCAACAGCTACGGCGAGAACCGCTTCCGGGCGATGGGCTGCTACCTCGAACGCCTGATGCACATCACCCCGGACGGAGTGGCCTATGCCATCCTGGACCGGCGGACGCAGGAGGCGCTCGGGATCGGCGAAGGCGACACAGAAGGCTTCGTGAACCTGCCGCTCGGGATCGGGCGGGTGCGCATGAGCCTGTTCCTGCGCGAGGACGACGGGCATTTCCGCGTGTCCATCCGTTCCAAGCGCGGCGTCGCCGCCAACCGCCTTGCGGCGGAATCCTTCCACGGCGGGGGGCATCTGTGCGCCGCGGGCGGCAAACTGTTCTTCCCCCAGGACATCCCCGCCAGGGAAATGGCGGCCCAGTACATAGAAACCGTGACGGCACGATTTATGCGGAATGAAGCGCCGTTCCAAGACCGATAGGATATGAAGAGAAACCTGCCATATGCGGCGCTCATTGCGCTGGTCCTCTGTGCCTGCGCCAAGGCGCCGACACCCGGGCTCAACGACAGCGCCAAGCTGTATTTCGACGCCTGGATCCATGTAAACCACCCGGACGCCGTCGCGTCCGGCCTGGGTGCCTACGTGCTTTCCGAAACAACGGGTTCGGGAACCGAGGCGGGCACCGCCAAGGCGAATCCTTATGTGCGCGTGCATTACATCGTCAGCGACATGGACGGCACCGTCCTGTCCACCTCCCTCAAGGAAGTGGCCCAGCGCATCGGGGAGTACGATGAAGAGGACTACTACGGACCCGAGATCTGGCAGCGCGGCGAGGGGCAGCTTGCTGCCGGACTCGACGACGCGCTCGAATCGATGCGGACCGGCGGCATCCGGACCGTCGCGATTCCCGGCTGGCTGAATACGACCAGCCGCTATGCCGCGAAAGAGGAATACCTGGCCAAGGTGAACGGCACCAGCGCCGTTTACGAGGTGGGGCTGCTGGAGGTCATCCCCGACATCAAGAAATGGGAGACGGATTCCGTGGGCCGCTACGTGACGGCCACGTTCCCCGGGAAAAGCGCCGGCGACTCCCTCAAGTACGGTTTCTACTATGTCCGCGGCGCCGCTCCCTCTTCCGAGGAGGAGTTCCCCATCGATACCACGATCTACATCAACTATGTGGGCCGCCTGCTGGACGGCCACGTCTTCGATACCAACGTGAAGGACAGCGCGAAGTTCTACGGGTTGTATTCCGCATCCCGGACCTACGCCCCGACCGCCGTCACCTGGTACAACGCGGACGGCACCTACACCGATATCAAGATGGGCGGCTCGACGGTGATAGACGGCTTCGCCTATGCGCTGAGCAAGATGCACCCGCACGAGAAGGGCACCGCGGTGTTCTACTCGGGCGTCGGCTACGGCAGCAACGGCTCCGGGACTTCGATCCCGGGATACTCTCCGCTGCGCTTCGACATCGAGATCGTCGATAAGCCCTAAGGGATGGCGGCATCCGGCGCAGCTCCTACCGAACTCGGAACCCAGAAGATCGGCACGCTCCTGAAGCAGTACGCGGTCCCGGGCATCATCGCCCAGACCGCGGCTTCGCTGTACAATATGGTCGACAGCATCTACATCGGCCATATCCCGGGCGTGGGTGCATCCGCCATCAGCGGCCTGGCCGTCACCTTCCCGCTGATGAACCTGTCCGTGGCGATGGGAACGCTGGTCGGCGTGGGCGCGATGACGCTCATCTCCGTCCTGCTGGGCCAGCGCAACTATGACGCCGCCCGGAAGGTCCTGGCCAACGTGCTGACGCTCAACGTGATCATCGGCATCATCTTCTCTGCGGTCACCCTGGCATTCCTGGATCCGATCCTGCGTTTCTTCGGAGCCAGCGACGTCACCCTGCCCTTCGCCCGGGACTACATGTTCATCATCCTGGCGGGCAACGTGTTCACGCACCTGTATCACGGTTTCAACGGCCTGATCCGTTCCTCCGGGCATCCGCGCACGGCGATGGCGCTGACGCTGTTCACCGTCATCTCCAACGCCATCCTCGACCCGATCTTCATCTTCGCCTTCGGGATGGGCATCCGCGGCGCGGCCCTCGCGACCATCATCTGCCAGCTGGCGGCGCTGGTCTATACCTTCCGCTTCTTCGGCGACAAGACACGCCTGCTGCACTTCAGCCGGCCGCTGTTCCAGCTGGACTGGCAGGTGGCGAAGCAGTCGCTGGCCATCGGCGTCGGTCCCTTCCTGATGAACGTCGCGGCCTGCCTGGTGGCGCTGTTCATCAACCAGCAGCTCCGCAAGTACGGCGGCGACCTGGCGATCGGCGCCTACGGCATCGTCAACCGCCTGACCATGCTCTTCCTCATGATTTGCATGGGCTTCAACCAGGGCCTGCAGCCCATCGCGGGCTACAATTACGGCGCCCGGCAATACCACCGCGTCAAGGAGATATTCATCCTCACGGCGAAGTGGGAGGTCCTCGTGACCACGCTCTGCTTCCTGATGGCGGAGCTGGTCCCGCGCAGCGCGGTGAGCATGTTCACCAACGATCCCCAGCTCATCGACCTCGCCTCCCGGGGGCTGCGGATCATGAATTCCGCCTTCGCCCTGGTGGGCTTCGGCATGGTCACGGGCAACTTCTTCCAGTGTCTCGGCATGGTCCGGAAGTCCATTTTCCTGTCGCTTTCGCGCCAGCTGCTCTTCCTCCTGCCGCTGATCTACACCCTGCCGCTCTGGTTGCAGGAGACGGGCGTGTGGATCAGTTTCCCTATTTCCGACGCCCTCAACATCATCATTTCCGTCATCCTGATCGTCCGGCTGTTCCGCAAG
The DNA here is from genome assembly GCA_947167015.1 of uncultured Bacteroidales bacterium. Lineage (GTDB taxonomy): Bacteria > Bacteroidota > Bacteroidia > Bacteroidales > UBA932 > Cryptobacteroides. The sequence continues at coordinate 43,537 of CAMVGM010000004.1, read as the reverse complement.
TTCGACCGGCTCAAGGACGGCGAGAATCCCGACATCCTCGGCAGCACGATCCAATCCTGAGTTTATGGAAAAGCGCATCCTCATCAATATCGGACGCCAGTTCGGCGCCGGCGGCAGGGGGGTCGCCGCCCTCCTGGGCGAGCGGCTGGGCATCCCGGTCTATGACAACGAACTGATCCGGAAGGCGGCGGAAGAAAGCGGCTTCAGCCCGGCTTTCTTCAAGAAGAGCGACGAGCGCAAGCGGCTCTTCCGTTTCGGCAGCCTGTTCGGGCTGAACCGGGCGAGCTCCTATGCCCCTTCCGCCATTGACGGGACGGAACTTTTCAAGTATCAGAGCCAGGCCATCCGCGACATCGCGCAGCAGGGGAGCGCCATCTTCCTGGGGCGTGCGTCGGACTATGTGCTCCGCGACATGGAGTGTCTGGACGTGTTCATCTGCGCCCCGATGGAAGACCGGGTCAAGCGGGTTTGCGAACGGACGGGGATGGAAGCGGCGGAAGCCGAAAAATACATCCAGCGCAAGGAGAAGAACCGCCGGGACTATTACAACTTCTTTACTTTGGGCAACTGGGGCGTGGCGTCCAACTACGACCTCTGCCTGGATTCCTCCCTGGTCGGCCTCGAAGGCTGCGCCGACCTCATCATCGACTTCGGCCGGCGCGCCGGCCTGATATAATCTTGATTTACAGACCTTTGGCTTTTCCCTCGTCCCAGATGGCGTCCATCTCGGCGAGGGTCATGTCCGTGAGTTTGCGCCCTTTTTTCAGGGTCTGCTCTTCCAGGTAGCCGAAGCGGCGGCGGAATTTGCTGCAACTGCCGCCCAGGGCGGCTTCCGGGTCCACGCCGTACAGGCGCGCGGCGTTGATGACCGCGAAGAGCAGGTCGCCGAATTCCTCTTCCATATGGCGCGGATCCTGCTCGGTGCAGGCTTCCCGGGCCTCGCTCAATTCCTCGTGCACCTTGTCCCAGACATCCTCGCGCCGCTCCCAGTCGAAGCCGCAGCCGCGGGCCTTCTCTTGCATGGACAGGGCCTTCAGGATCGCGGGCATCGCGTCCGGGATGCCGGACAGGACCGTCTTGTTGCCGTCCTTTTCCTTCGCTTTTACGAGTTCCCAGGTGTCGGCGATCTCCTTCGCGGAAGTGGGTTTTCCGGCCTCCGGACCGAACACGTGCGGGTGGCGGAAGACCATCTTGTCCACGACCTTGTCCAGGCTGTCGGCGATGTCGAAGGAGCCCTCCTCCTGCCCGATCCGGGCATAGAAGACCAGGTGGTAGAGCAGGTCGCCGATTTCCTTTGCGGTTGCGGCGCGGTCGCCTTTCAGGATGGCGTCGCTCAGTTCATACACCTCCTCTTCCGTCATCGGACGGATGGTCTCCATCGTCTGCGCGGCGTTCCAGGGACACTTCTCGCGGAGCGCGTCCATCGTATCGAGCAGCCGGGCGAAGGCGGCAAGCTTTTCTTCTTTGGTATGCATGGAATAATTTGCTACATTTGCGCTTGCAAAAATAATCAATATTCTCCGAAATGAAGCCGGTCAGATACGTTTCCGCCGACGAGGCGGTCAGCCACATCCCTTCCAACTGTCACGTCCACCTGAGCAGCGTCGCCAGCGTGCCGCATTGCCTGATCCAGGCCCTTTGCCGCCGGGCGGACGCCGGAGATGTCCGGGGCTTGCAGTTCCACCATTTCCATACGGAAGGGCCCGCTCCCTACAGCGAGCCGCGTTACGAGGGGATCTTTTTCGAGCAGGGCTTCTTCGTGGGACCCAACGTCCGCGCGAATGTCAACGCCGGCTATGCCGACTACCTGCCCGTACACCTCGGCGAGAGCCAGAAACTCTACCGGGACGGCTTCATCAAGCTGGGCGCGGCGCTGGTCAACGTGTCCCTGCCGGACGAGGAAGGGCGCGTGAGCCTCGGTACCTCCGTGGACTGCTCCGTGGCGGCCATCGAGACGGCGCAGGTGGTGATCGGCGTGGTCAATCCCAACGTGCCGTATGCCTACGGCGACCTCATCCCGCTGGAGAAGTTCGACTACCTGGTGCAGGACGACACCCCGCTGGTGACGGCGGCCTTCGCCGAGCCCACCCCCACCGAGGTGCTCATCGGCAAGAACTGCGCGGCCCTCGTGGAGGACGGCGACTGCATCCAGATGGGCATCGGCGCCCTGCCGAACGCCCTCGCCGCCCAGCTCGGCGGCCACAAGCACCTGGGCCTGCATACCGAGATGTTCGCCGACGGCCTGCTCCGCCTGATCAAGGCGGGGGTGATCGACGGCCGCAACAAGAAGATCGACACCGGCAAGGTCGTCGCCTCTTTCCTGCTGGGTTCCAACGAGGTATATTCCTTCATCGACCATAACCCGGACGTGCTGATGCGCGACATCAAGTACGTCAACGACCCTTGGGTGATCCGCCAGAACCCCAAGATGAAGGCCATCAACTCCGCCACCGAGGTGGACTTCACCGGCCAGATCAGCGCCGATTCCATCGGCGAGCGCATCTTCAGCGGCACCGGCGGTCAGGTCGAGTTCGTCAAGGGCGCCACGATGTCGGAAGGCGGCAAGAGCATCACCGCCTTCGCCTCCCGCACCCTGAAGGGAAAGAACAAGATCGTCTCGCAGCTCAATCCGGGCGCCGGCGTGGTGACGCCCCGTGCCGACGCGCACTGGATCGTGACCGAATATGGTGCCGTGGACCTGTACGGCAAGAGCCTGCAGGAGCGCGCCAAACTGATGATCAGCATCGCCCACCCGGACGACCGGGAGATGCTCGACCGCGAGGCCTTCCGCCGTTTCGGGCCCCATTGGCACAACTTCAGCATCTGATCGTATGAAAAATATGTTCCTGCTGTCACTGGCCGCGGCGTGCGTCTGCGCCTGCGCGCAGAACGCTTCGTCGGAAGCGGCTTACGAGTGGGAGGGGGTCAAGCTCTCCTACGATTCCGCCCGCTACGTGATCCGGGAACTGGACGAGGATTACGGGGTCAATTTCGACCTGGTGGAGAAGGAAAAACCGGAAAACTGGATGCATTTTGCCATCCACGGGGATACGGTCTATCTGGAAGCGTCCGATGCGGAGCGTTCCGAGATGTTCATGGAGGAAGTGGATTTGTGGTGGCGGGAGTTCTGTGTGTCGGACGGCTTTTTCGAAGCCGAATGGGGCCAGGAGGGGGGCTTGAAGAACTATTCCTTGAATCCCGATTCCCCCGTAGGGGCGGGCGCCTGGCATCCCTTTATGGGAAAACGGGAGCATAAGCCGGTCTGGGGCGCCATCGCCGCGGACGGAGCCGGCCTGTACGTGACCGTGATGTACGGCGAATGCGACAACGCGGCTTCCCGGGATGCGTTCATGGACATCTTCCGGGGTATCGTGTACCCCGAACCGGAGCCGCGCGAGCCCGCCGGGGAGGAGGACGAAGCGGAATTTGAGGAAATCATCGACAACGGGGACACCTGGGAGACGCTCAGCCTCGGAGAACTCATCGAACTGGGGTTCGACAATATGGAATACGACGTCGAAATCCTGTCCGAAAAGCCGGACGAGCTTTCCTTCCGCCTGACCAAGCTGGGCACGATAGGCGACGTGATCGGCCTGTTCCGTTTCTGGCTGGCCGGAGCGCCGCTGGACACCTCGGACGAAGCTGCGTGGCAGGGTGTGCTGCGGAAGGATCTTAGCGCGGACATGACCGCCTTGGAGGACGATGTCGATTTCGACATGGACGGGCGTTTCTCCGCCTGGGAAGCGCTGGATGCCGACTGGGGCCAGTACGTCCGCTACGAGGGCGAACGATTCGGATCAGGGGAAGTGGAGGGCCTGTTTGCCGCCAAGGGTTACAAGCAATGCCGCGCCGTGATGCGCGCCGAGGCCCCGGACGAGGATGCCATGTGGGGTATGCTTTCCCTGTTCGAGGACGTCCGTTTCAACGTTGACTGACCTGACTCCCGCCAACCGGGAGATTTGCAAAGATGGGCGTTTTGCGCTATCTTTGCAGACTACGACAATTGATTCGAAATGCCCGATTATAAAGTACAAGAGGTCCTGGACCAGAAACAGCTGATGCAGTTCATCCAATTCCCGGATGAACTCTACAAGGACTGTCCCCAGTACGTGCCTGCCCTGCATGCCGACCAGGAACGCTCCCTGACCCGGGTCGCGCCGCTGAAATACTGCACCCGCAAGATGTGGCTGGTGCTGGACGGCGAGCGCGTGGCCGGACGCATCTGCGCCATGGTCAATCCCCGCTACAACGAACTCTACGGCAAGAAGCGCGCGCGTTTCGGCTGGTTCGACTGTGTCAAGGACATCGAGGTGGCGCGCCTGCTGCTCGGCACCGCCGAGGCCTGGGCGCGGGAACAAGGGATGGACGAGATCCACGGGCCGCTGTACTACAACACCTTCGGCAAACAGGGCATGCTGGTCGAGGGATACGAGAACATCCCGCCCTTCAACTGTCTCTACAATTACCCGTACTACAAGGACTTCGTAGAGGAACTGGGCTACGCCAAGGAATGCGACTGGCTGCAGTACCGCCTGGTGGCGAACCACGGCGTCCCCGACAAGGCGCGCCGCGTCTCGAAGATCGTCCAGGAGCGCTACAAGCTGCATTTCGGCAGCCTGGACAAGCTGAAGAAGGACAAGGAGCAGGTGCGCCGCTTCTTCCGTGTCTATAACGAGAGTTTCGCCCGTACGGTCCAGAACTACGTCCCGCTGACCGAGGAGGAGATCGACGAGGAGGCGGCCGCGGTGATGCCCTTCATCTCCGACAAGACGAGCTGCCTGGTGCTGGACGAGCACGACGGGATCGTGGCTTTCGGCATCGCCTTCCCGACCATCTCGAAGGCCCTCCAGAAGGCGAAGGGACGCCTGTTCCCCTTCGGCTGGTGGCACCTGTTCCGTGCGATGCACGATTACGAGGTGACCGACCTGATGGTCAACGGCGCCGCCCCCGAATGGCAGAACAAGGGCGTTTCGGCGATGTATTACGAAGCGATGGCCGAGAAGGCCCTCAAGATAGGCAACCGCTGGGCGATCTCCAATCCGCAGATCGAGTCCAACAGCGCCGTCAACATCTGGAACAGCTACGAGCGCGAACCCTTCATGCGCCGCCGCTGTTACATCAAGCACATTTGACCTATGGCAGATACCAATTCCCTCCTCGACAAGGTCCTTTCCCTCGAAGGGAAGTTCCAGTCGCTCCAGGAGCAGCTCGCCAGCCCCGAGGCGATGGCGGACATGAAGAAATACGTCCAGCTCAACAAGGATTACAAGGAGCTGGAGCCGATCATCAAGGCCGGCAAGCAGTATGAGAAACTGCTTGAGGACCTGGATGCCGCCAAGGATATCCTCATGAACGAAAAGGACGAGGAACTGCGGGAGATGGCCCGCATGGAGATCGCGGAGATCGAGCCGCAGATCCCGGACATGGAGCAGCAGATCAAGCTCCTGCTGATCCCCGCCGATCCCGACGACGGTAAGAACGCGATGGTCGAGATCCGCGGCGGCACCGGCGGCGACGAGGCGGCGATCTTCGCCGGCGACCTCTTCCGGATGTACCAGCACTTCGCGGAGCGCCGCGGCTGGAAACTGGAGGTCACCGACCAGGCGCCCGGCACCTCCGGCGGCTTCAAGCAGATCGTCTTCAAGCTTTCGGGCAACGACGGCGTCTATGGCGTGATGAAATACGAATCCGGCGTGCACCGCGTCCAGCGGGTGCCCCAGACCGAAACGCAGGGCCGTATCCAGACTTCCGCGGCTTCGGTGGCGGTCTTCCCGGAGGCGGGCGAATTCGACGTGGACCTGAGCTGGGACGACATCCGGCTCGACCTCTTCTGCGCGTCCGGCCCGGGCGGCCAGGGCGTCAATACGACCTACTCCGCCGTGCGTCTGACGCACATCCCCACCGGCCTGGTGGTCCAGTGCCAGGAGGAGCGTTCCCAGCTGAAGAACAAGGACCGCGCTTTCGAGGAACTGCGTACGCGCCTGTACAACCTGGAGCACCAGAAGTACCTGGACGGCATCGCCGCCAAGCGCAAGACGATGGTCTCCACGGGCGACCGCTCCGCCAAGATCCGCACCTACAACTATCCGCAGGGCCGTGTCACCGACCACCGCATCAACTGGTCGATGTACAACCTGCCCGTATTCATGGACGGCGACATCCAGGAATGCATCGACCAGTTGCAGATCGCCGAGAACGCCGAGCGCCTCAAAGAAGCCGGCGACTAGATGACGGAGTAATCCGCCAAAACGCCTTCTGACGCCCGTCCGGGTGTATTTCTCCCTGTAAAAAGTGCCCTGGGAGGCCGTTTGACAAAAGAGAAATCCAGCCAAAGTGCCTTGCAGGGTATTCTGGCTGGATTTCTCTTGCCGCTGCAGAAAAAAAGTCGCCAGAATCGATTGCGACTTGAGGGTTTTTCTTTAACTTGCCGTCAAAACTTAAACGGATGAAAAACTTCTACCACGTCTGTTTCACCTCCCATCAGGAAGCGCCCTTCCGCAAGGAAGAAGATATGGGTGCCCTGTTCAATTGTATGGCCCTGGCTGCATTCAGCACCGACACTCAAATCATCGTGGATTCCACTATGTCCACGCATCAGCATACCGGGTTGTTTTGCGAGGAACCGGGGCCCTGGGTCCGCTCAGTGCGCTGTTCTTATACCCGGTATTTCAACAGGATTTATGCCCGGACGGGTCCTTTGGGTGATCCCGGGTTCTTCCAATTGAAGCTGGAAGGCTTCCGCCACATCGAGATTGCCTTTTCATACATTCTCCGGAACGTCTTGCACCACGGACAGGCGACAACTCCCTTCGGAACCCTGCATAGCAGTATCCACGAATTGTTCGCCAACGATTTTTGCCGGACGAAGCCACGAGACTTGATTACCGACCGGAACAGTATCCGGTCATTCCTGCCGCGCCGATCCGAATTTCCGGATTCCTATGAGATGACTTCATCCGGAATCTTCACCCGCAGATCCGTGGAGCAGATCCGGCAAGCGGAAGCGTATTTCGTGACACCCAGGAACTTCCTGTACGATATGAACCGTCTGAGCCGAGAGGAGTGGCTGAAAGTACAGGATGAAGACAATAATACGGCGGACAGGATCACGCTAAATGGGATGGAGCCTCAACATAATACGGAAGAAGTGGCCAGGATGTTTGCGAACGAGTATGGCCGGAATGCACGACAGGGATATTCCGACCTGGAAGTGTGTTCCTTGATCGACGAGGAGTATATGCGACGTTTCCGGAAGAGTTCTGTTTACCAATTGTCTGAATCCCAGAAAGACGCTATTGCCCGGGACTTGTATTACGGGCATAAGGTTCCCAAGCCCCAAATTAATCGCTGTCTGTACTTCTATAACAAACTGTAGCGTTTCCAGCCCTGGGAGAAATTCACTATAACGGCACCTGGGGCCTGTCTAGGTGTACTTCTCTTGGATGAAAGTGCCCTGGGAGGTCGTTTGATAAAAGAGAAATCCAGCCAGAATGCTACACAAGGCTCTTTGGCTGGATTTCTCTTTTCGCGTCAGAAAGGCAAGGCAGGAGCGGAGCGACGCAGGGGGTCTGGGGGATTCGTCCCCCGGTCATCAGGCCCTCGGGCCAACGCCAGCCTAGACCTTCCTGAAGGCCAGGCAGGCGTTGTGCCCGCCGAAGCCGAAGGAATCGGACAGGCCGAGGTTGACGTCGGCCTTGACGGCGACGTTCGGCGTGTAGTCCAGGTCGCATTCCGGGTCCGGGGCATCCAGATGCACCGTCGGCGGGACGATCCCCTCCTGCAGGGCGAGGACGGTGGCGACGGCCTCGATGGCGCCGGTGGCGCCGAACATGTGGCCGTGCATGGACTTGGTGCTGCTGATGTGGCACTTGTAGGCGAAATCCCCCATCGCGAGCTTGTAGGCCTTGGTTTCGGCGACGTCGTTCAGCAGGGTGCCGGTACCGTGGGCGTTGATGTACACGTTGTCTTTCGCGGGATCGAAGCCGGACTGCTCCAGGGCGATCCGGATGCACTCCGCCTGGGTGGTGCCCTCCGGGCGCGGGGCCGTGGCGTGATAGGCGTCGCAGGTGCTGCCGTAGCCGGTGACCTCGGCATAGATGTGGGCGCCGCGGGCCTTGGCGTGCTCCATCTCCTCCAGGATGAGGATGGCGGAACCGTCGGCCATCACGAAACCGCTGCGGTTGGCGTTGAACGGCAGGGAGGCATACTGCGGATCGGTGGCGCGGGTGAGCGCCTTGGCGTTGGCGAAACCGGCGATGCCGATGGGGATGGTGCAATGGTCCGTGCCGCCGGCGATGATGGCGTCGGCATAGCCGTGCCGGATGGCGCGGAAAGCCTCGCCGATGGAGTGCGTGGAGGTGGCGCAGGCCGTCACGATGTCGATGCAGGAGCCCTGGGCGCCGAACTTGATGGCGATCTGCCCGCCGGCCATGTCACTGATCATCGTGGGGACGAAGTTCGGGGAGACCCACTGTCCGGAGGGGTCCTCGAAGAACTTCTCCAGCTCGCGCTGGATGGTCGTGAAGCCGCCGATGCCCGAGCCCACGTAGGTGGCGAGCCGGGCCGGATCGATGTTTTCCCCGGAAACGAGGCCGGAATCCTGCATCGCCTGCCAGGCGGATGCCATCGCGAAGACGGTGAAGGGATCCTGCTTGCGGATGAACGGCTTGTCCATGCCGTATTCCTCGGGATTGAAGTTCCGTACCATGCCGCCGATCTTGACGGCGAGGTTCTCGGTGGGGAATTCCGTGATATAATCGATGCCGCACACGCCGTGGATGAGATTGTCCCAGAAAGTCTTGACATCGTTGCCGATGCAAGAGAGGACACCCAGTCCTGTCACAACCACTCTTTTGTCCATAAGTTTCAAATTTTGACTGCGCAAAGGTAGTAAATAATTCTTATATTTGCATTTCATCGGATGATAGGGATGACTTCTCTGCGTGACCAAACTCCCGGATACCTGCTCGACAGGCATCAGATCAGGATGACCGTGGTGTACACGGCCCTGTTCTCGCTGGTATTCCTGCTGCTGAGCGTCCCTTTTTCCGGCGACACCTGGTTCGCCCTGGGCTCCGACCGCGCCTTCCTGTACACCGCCGCCTTCATGCTGTCCGCCGCCGTCGTGGTGGTGCTGAGCCGCTGGCTGCTCGGCCGCTGCCGGAACATCCGGGGCTTCACCCTGCTGGACTACGTCCTCTGGGTGGTTGCGGAAGTGGTGCTGGTCAGCCTGATCTACACGGTCTTCACCCGGCAGGGGCTGCGTTCCGGCATCATCTCCGCCGCCCCGCGCAGCAACGGCACCGTGTTCCTGAGCGCCCTGGTCTATTCGGCCGTCTGCCTGTGCGTGCCGTACGCCTTCTGCAGCCTGCGTTCCGCCCTGCGGGACAAGGACAACACCATCCGCCTGATGAACTACGGCAACGTGGTCAGCGACAAGCCCGCGCCCCCGTACGCCGACAAGCGCATCACCCTGTTCGACAACAACGGCGTGCTCAAGTTCTCCATCAGTTCGGACAGCCTCTATTTCATCGAGTCCGACGACAACTACATCAAGGTGTGGTACCTGGACAGCGCCGGGGAACTGAAGCAGTACATGCTGCGCTGCCGGCTCAAGACGGTCGAGGACAGTTTCGCGGACAGCGAACTGGTGCGCTGCCACCGGAAATACATCGTCAACATCCGCAACATCGCCGTCCTGAAGTCCGAGAAGGACGGCTACAAAGTCGATTTCGACATCGATTCGATCGACCCCATCCCCATTTCGAAAACCTACGAGCAGGCCGTCCTGGCCCGCTTCAATTCACGATAGCTTATGTGGCAAAGAGTTCAGACCCTGTACCTTTTCCTGGCGACCGCGCTGATCGCGGCGCTCTTCTTCTGCCATAAGGCGGGAGACGTCTTCTATACCGACTACTGGCCCTACCTGATCCTGCTCATCGTTACCGCCTTCCTCAACGTGACGGCGCTGACCACCTACAAGCACCGCATTTTCCAGATGCGCACGGCCACCCTGTCCGCCATCATCCTGCTGGGGCTCCAGATCTGGCTGGTGGTGGATTGCATCAAGACGCACAACACCCCGGTCTTCTCCCTGACCGCCGTGTTCCCCATCGTCGCGATGATCCTCAACCTGCTCGCCGCCCGCGGCATCCTCGCGGACGAGCTGCTGGTCCGCAACTCCAACCGGCTGCGGGCCGCCAAACGCAACAAGAAATAACCTTCAACCGCATAATTGCCATGAGAATTCCCGAATCCGAACTCATCATCAACGGCGACGGCTCCGCGTTCCACCTGCACATCCGCCCGGAGCAGCTGGCCGACAACGTGATCCTCGTGGGCGACCCCGGCCGGGTCGCCATGGTCAAGTCCTATTTCTCCTCCATCGAGGCGGAAGGTGCTTCCCGCGAATTCGTCTGGGCCACCGGCCTGTATAACGGCAAGCGCATCACCGCCCTGTCCACCGGCATCGGCACGGACAACATCGACATCGTGATGACCGAGCTGGACGCCCTGGCCAACATCGATTTCGCCACCCGCGAGGTCAAGCCGGAGCACCGCACGCTGGACATCCTGCGCATCGGCACCTGCGGCGCCATCCAGCCGGAAATCCCCCTCGGCGCCTTCATCCTTTCGCACATCTCCGTCGGCTGCGACGGCCTGCTCAACTGGTATGAGAACCGCGACAGCATCGCGCTGCTCGACTTCGAGGAAGCCTTCAAGGAGCACGTCCACTGGGACAAGCATCTTCCGGATCCGTATTTCGTGCGCGCCGGCCAGAAGATGATCGACCGCTTCGCGGACTGCACCTTCCGGGGAATGACCATCTCCGCCTGCGGCTTCTACGGTCCGCAGGGACGCGTGGTGCGCCAGGGCCTGGCGATGCCCGACATGCTCAAGGATTTCGAGACCTTCGAGTTCAAAGGCTGGAAGATCACCAACTTCGAGATGGAAGGCTCGGCCCTCGCCGGCATGGCCGCCAAGCTCGGCCACAACGCCGCCACGGTCTGCTGCGCCATCGCGCACCGCTACCACAAAGGCGCCAACACCGACTACAAGCCCCGCGTGGCGGAACTGGTGCAGCTGGCACTCAACAAACTGACCGAGTAAGCCGGCCGTTCCCGTCATCCCGCCGATGTTCCGGAAACATTTCCGTCCCGCGCTCCTGCTCCTGTGCGCGGGCGTCCTGCTGGCTGCTTGCCGGCCCCGTTATGACGTATATCTGCTGATCGGCCAGTCCAACATGGCCGGACGCGGTTTCTTCGAAGCGGCCGACACCCTCGCCCCGCTGGAAGGCGTCTTCCTGCTGGACGACCGGGGAGAAGCCGTTCCCGCCCGGGAACCGCTCAACCGCTACAGCACCATCCGCAAGGCCCTGTCCGTGCAGGGAATGGGCCCGGGGCATGGTTTTGCCGAAGAAATGCACCGGCGCAACGGCCGGCCCGTGCTGCTGGTCGTCAACGCCCGCGGCGGCTCCTCGCTGGGACAATGGCTCCCCGACGCACCGCACGGCCGTTTCAGCGACTCTCCGAACGAGGAGAAGGCCCGGCGCGGGCAGGAGATGCCGTCCTTCTACGGCGAGGCGGTCCGGCGCTGCCGGCAGGCGCTGCGCTACGGACGCCTCAAGGCCATCCTCTGGCACCAGGGCGAGAGCGATTCGGATTCCCTCCGCGCAAGCACCTACCTGCCGGCGCTGGCGGAATTCGTCAGCGCCTTGCGCAAAGACCTGGAAGTCGAGGAGAAAGTGCCCTTCATCGCCGGGCAGATCCAGCCCGGACACGCCAACGCACGCTTCTTCAATCCGGAGATCGCCCGGATCGGCGAATATGTCCCGAATGCGTTCTGCGTCCGTTCAGACGGACTGGAAACCAATCCCGACAGGCTTCATTTTACGCGCGAGGCCCAGCTGGAGCTGGGCCGTCGCTATGCTGAAATCCTGTCAGGAGCCGATTAGTCGCCGGCAAGGCCGACGTCAACCTCGGCCTGTCCGATTCCTTCGGCTTCGGCGGGCACAACGCCTGCCTTGCTTTCAGGAAGGTCTAGGCAGGCGTTGGCCCGGGGGCCTGAAGACTGGTGGACGAATCCCCCAGACCCCCTGCGTCGCTCCGCTCCTGCCGCACCTTTCTGACGCGAAAAGAGAAATCCAGCCAGAATGCCACACAAGGCTCTCTGGCTGGATTTCTCTTTTATCAAACGACCTCCCAGGGCACTTTCGTCCAAGAGAAGTACACCTAGACAGGCCCCAGGTGCCGTTATAGTGGATTTCTTCCGGAATCGGGAGCTAGCTCAGCAACCGCGTTTTGTCACCCGCTTGTCCGTACAGGCGGGTGAGTTGTTCTCCGAGGGGGCCGAGCAGGTCCTCCACGCGGGGGAGTTCCGCCTGCGAGCGGCGGGGCAGGATGAAGTTGTGCCCGTGCATCAGGTCGCGGAGCCGCCCGTACTCGAGTCCGTGGCTGCGGAGGTATTCGGCGGCCGCGCCGCTCCCGGAACGGATCAGGGCGAGCAGGAAATGGGAGGAGAGGATTTCCTGCTGCCCGTATTTCAGGGCCTCGTAGGCGGCGGCGCTCAGTTGCGCGGCCGCCGCCCGGGTGGGCCGGACCATCGCCCGGTCCTGCCAGGGGACGGCTTTTTCGGAGAAGATCTTCCGGTCTATGGCTTCCTTCAGCGCGTCGGCGGAGATGCCGCAGGCGGCCAGGGCGCGGCAGGCGTTGTTGTCCCCGTGCCGCAGCACGGCGAGCAGGATGTGGTCCGCGCCGATGCCGTAGCTGCCGGTGCGCATCGCCTCGTCCCGCGCATAATTCAGGATACTGAGGAGTTCGGGTGAAAACTTGATCTCCATGGCCTAAAATCTAGACAAAAATAACAAAATAATCGGATTTTTTTTGCTAAATTTGCAAACTTAGAATTATAGTGTTTTCTATGGACAGTGAGGTAAAGAATCCCGAAGAAATCCGGGAAAAACAGATAGGGATCATCGAACCGGTCGAGATCGACCACGAGATGCGCACGGCCTACATCGACTATTCGATGTCCGTGATCGTATCCCGCGCCCTTCCGGACGCGCGTGACGGTTTGAAGCCCGTGCAGCGTAGGGTCCTTTTCGGAATGGACGGCCTGGGCCTGAGCTATGGCGGCCAGACCAAGAAGTCCGCCCGTATCGTCGGCGAGGTGCTCGGAAAGTTCCACCCGCACGGCGATTCCAGCGTCTATGACGCGATGGCGCGCCTGGCGCAGCCCTGGAACCAGCGTTATCCCCTGGTCTTCGGACAGGGCAACTTCGGTTCCATGGACGGCGACCCGGTGGCCGCGATGCGATATACCGAGGCGAAGCTCGAGAAGATGACGGAGGACGTCCTGGCCGACCTCGACAAGGACACCGTCGACATGACGCTCAACTTCGACGACTCCCTCCAGGAGCCGACCGTCCTGCCGACCAAGCTCCCGCTCCTGCTGCTGAACGGCTCCGCGGGCATCGCCGTCGGTATGGCGACCAACATGGCCCCGCACAACCTCGGCGAGGTTTGCGACGCGATCTGCGCCTACATCGACAACCCCGACATCACCACCGAGGAGCTGATGCAATACATACAGGGTCCGGACTTCCCGACCGGCGGCATCATCATGGGCCGCCAGGGCATCGTGGACGCCTACAACACCGGCCGCGGCCGCGTGGTCATCCGCGCCAAGACCGAGATCGAGGAGGGCGACGGCGGCCGCGAGACCATCGTCGTGACCGAGGTGCCCTACATGGTCAACAAGGCCGACATGCTCTCCCGCATCAGCGAGATGGTGCACGAGAAGAAGATCGAGGGCATCGCCGACATCCGCGAGCTGACCAACCGCGAGGGCATCCGCATCGAATTCGTCGTCAAGAAGGAGGCGAACGCCAACGTGGTGCTCAACACCCTCTTCAAATACACCGCGCTGCAGAGCAGCTTCTCCATCAACAACGTCGCCCTGGTCGGCGGCCGTCCGCGCACGATGACGCTGAAGGACATGCTGAAGACCTTCGTGGACTTCCGCCACGAGGTGGTGTACCGCCGGACGAAGTTCGACCTGGACAAGGCCCTCAAGCGCGCCCACATCCTGGAAGGCCTGCTGAAAGCCATCGACGTGATCGACGAGATCATCGCCATCATCCGGGCTTCCCGCAGCGTGGACGACGCAAAGGCCTCCCTGATGGAGACCTTCGGCTTCGACGACATCCAGGCGAGCGCCATCGTGGAGATGCGCCTGCGCCAGCTCACCGGCTTGGAGAAGGCCCGCCTGCAGGCGGAGTACGACGAACTCGAGAAGTTCATCGCCCGCTGCCGCGAGATCCTCGCGAGCGACGCCGAGCAGCTGGCCGTCGTCAAGCGCGAGTCCCAGGAACTGAAGGAGCGTTACGGCGACCCGCGCCGCACCGAGATCACCCTCTCCGAGGACGAGTTCAACCCCGAGGACTTCTATGCCGACGAGGATGTCGTGATCACGATCTCCCACCTCGGCTACATCAAGCGCACCGCCCTGACCGAGTTCCGCACCCAGGCCCGCGGCGGCGTGGGCCGGAAGGCCAGCGCTACGCGCGACGAGGACTTCATCGAGCATATCTACGTCGCGAACATGCACTCGACGATGCTCTTCTTCACCGACCAGGGCATGTGCTACCGCCTGAAGGTGTACGAGCTCCCCGAGGGCTCCCGCACCTCCAAGGGCCGCGCCGTGCAGAACCTGCTCTCCATCGATCCGGCGGACCGGATCCGCACCTACCTGAACGCCCGCTCGATCGAGGATCCCGAGTACACCGACAACCACTACGTGATCCTGATCACCAAGCGCGGCGTCATCAAGAAGACCAACCTGACCGAGTACTCCAACAAGCGCAGCCGCAACAAGGGCATCATCGCCATCGGCATCCGCGAGGGGGACGAACTGCTCGACGCGCTGCTGACCGACGGCAGCCACGAGATCATGATCGCCGCCCGCGCCGGCCGCTGCTGCCGCTTCAACGAAGAGGAGGTGCGCGCAATCGGACGCAGCGGATCGGGTGTCCGCGGTATCAGCATCGAGGACGACGACGAGGTGGTCGGAGCGGTCTCCCACGACCCCGACGCCCCCGACGCCGGAGCCCATACCATCCTGGTAGTCAGCGAGAACGGCTATGGCAAGCGTTCCGATCCCCAGGAGTACCGCCTGACTTCCCGCGGGGCCAAGGGCGTGAAGACGATCAACATCACGGATAAAACTGGCCCGCTTGTTGCAATCAAGAACGTGACAGAGGAAAATGATCTGATGATCATCACCAAGTCCGGACTGACCATCAGGATGGCAGTATCCGACATCCGGATTGCCGGCAGGGCTACCCAGGGTGTGAGACTGATCAACATCCGCGAAGGCGATGCCATCGCTGCCGTTTCACCGGTGGCCAAGGCGGAGGAAGAACTTCCGGAGGAGACTTCAGAGACGGTCGAAACCGTATAATTAGGAACGAAATGTAATTTTAACTATTAACGAGTAACCCAATGAAAAAGTTTTTGGCAATCATCGCGATCGCTGCTTCGATGACCGCAGTGAACGCACAGGCGCAGAACAAGAGCGTCGCCGCGGCCAAGTCTGCCGTCGAAAAGGCGCAGGCTGCGACCGAGAATGCAAAGCAGAACACCAAAGCCGCCACGTGGATCAAGTACGGCCAGACCCTGATCGACGCGTTCAACGCGCCGGCCGGCAACGCCTGGGTGGGCATGTCCGCACAGGAGCTGCAGGTCCTCGGTGCCGGTGAGCGTCCGATGTCCGAGGCCGACGTGACCCTCGGCGGCCAGCCGATGCACAAGCAGGTCTATGCCAACAAGAATTACTACTTCAACCAGGCCGGCCAGCTGGCTATGATCGAGGTCACGCAGCCGGTGGTGGAGAACGCCCTCGAGAAGGCGCTCGACGCCTTCGCCAAGGCCGCCCAGCTGGATGATAAGGGCCAGAAGACCAAGGACATCAAGACCGGTCTGGAGACCATCAACTCCAAGTTCACGGACGAGGCTTACAACGCCTACACCCTCGGTGACTTCGGCAAGGCTTCCGTGCTCTTCGAGAAGGCCGTCAAGGCCGCGGGCACCGCTCCGCTCAGCCAGCTCGACACCAACTCCCTGTACAACGCGGGCCTGACCGCCTGGACGAATCAGGACTGGAACCGTGCGAAGGGATTCTTCGAGGAAGGCGTGCGCCACAACTACTACGGCGAGAAGGGCGAGTCCTACGCCAAGCTGGCCGATATCGCGGACCATCTCGGCGACAAGGCCGGCTCCAAGACCCTCCTGGAGCAGGGCTTCGCCAAGTTCCCTGAGAACCAGAGCATCCTGATCGGCCTGATCAACTACTACCTGAACAGCGGCGAGGACACCGCCCGCCTGTTCCAGCTCTTCGAGGACGCCAAGCGCAACGAGCCGGACAACGCCTCCCTCTACTATGTGGAAGGCAACGCCCGCCAGAAGCTGGGCCAGAACGAGGAGGCGCTGGCCGCCTACGACCAGGCCATCAAGGTCAATCCGAAGTACGAGTGGGGCTACATCGGCAAGGGCATGCACCTGTACAACCAGGCTGTCGAACTGCAGGACAAGGCCTCCATGGAAATGGACGACGCCAAGTACAACAAGCTGATCGAGGAGTTCGAGAAGACCCTCAAGGCCTGCATCGAGCCGTTCGAGACCGCTTTCGACCTGGTCCAGGACAACGACACCAAGGGCAGCATCGCCGAGTACCTCAAGAACGCCTGCTTCCGCTTCCGCAACGAAAGCGAGGACTTCCAGAAGAAGTACGAGAAGTACTCCAGCTTCGGCCAGTAATCGGTCAGTCCTCGATGCCGGTGACGTCCAGGACGCGCCGGTACGTCGAGATCATGTTATCAAAATCTGAAGGAGTGAGCCAATCGTCCCGGCGGTTGGCCCACTCTTTTACGAACAGGGAGGCGTAACTGTCGGGAAGGAGCCGTTCCGGAAGGGTGCACCAGAGGAAGGTGAGCTCCGGCTCCAGTATCCGCTTCTCCCCGGTGAGGGGGTCGCGGACGAAGCGCAGGGTGGCCATCAGCCCGATGCGGGTGTTCGGGGCGCTCATGTTCGAGATGGCGTTGCCGAGCGAATACAGGACCGGTACGCCGTGGATGTGGGTGGTGTCCTGGACGACGTGCGGATGGGAGCCCACCACGGCGTCCACGCCTTCGGAAACCAGCCATTCCGCCCACTGGCGCTGCGAGGCGTCGTGCCGGAGCTGGTATTCGGTGCCCCAGTGCGGCAGGGCGATGACGAAGTCCGCACCCTGTTCCCGTGCGTTCCGGATGGCCTTTGCCACCTCGTCCTTGCGCATGTAGTTGACTTTCGGCCATTCCTGGTCGGAGCCCGTGTTGGTGCCGTAGGTGAAGTTGACCAGGGCGATGCGTATCCCCTTCCGGGACAGGAGCAGGGGATTGTCGCGTTCCAGTTCGGCGGGGTTGCGCCCGGCACCGGTCTGCCGGACCCCGAGCGAATCGCGGATCTTCTCATAGACCTCGAGCGTGCGCCGGAGGCCGGCGCTGCCCCGGTCCAGGACGTGGTTGTTCGCCGTCAGGAACACGTCCACGCCGCATTCTCCGCCGACATACCAGGGGTAGTAATCCGGTGTCGAGAAGGCCGGGTAGCCGGTATAGGGCTCGCCGCCGAGGGGGAATTCCATGTTGGCCACCGCGATGTCCGCCTCCAGGATGGCCGGGGCGACGCGCTCCAGGAAGGTCCGGTGATTACGCACGAGCTGCTTGGCGTGCATCATCACGTCGCCCAGGATAACCATATCGACGGTGTCGGGCGCGTTCAGGAAAGCTTTCGGGAACGGGATTTGATATTGTTCGGGCGTGAATGCGTATCGGGGCCGCTGGGCCGCGCTTTTTCCGGCGGGAACCAGCAGCAGAAGCAAGAGTATAAGTCGGTTCGCTTTCATAGGATTGTGCAAATATAAGAAATTTGGTAAATTTGCGGGATTATGAAAAGAATAATGGCCATGGCGGCGCTGGCCGCCTCGATCTGCCTGCTGGGGGGATGTGATTTCTTCCGCCAGCTGGCCGGGCGTCCCACGTCCCGGGACATCGAGGCGAAGCGCCTGCGGATCGAGCGGGAAGCCGAGGCGCACCAGCGCCGGCTGGATTCCCTGAAACTGGTCCAGAAGCAGATTTCGGATTCGCTTGCGACCCTGGATTCCCTCAAGAACGCCAAGGAATCGATGATCTCCACGCGCCAGCTGGCCACGAAGCGGGAGCATGAACTGCCTTACCGCTATTACGTGATGATCGGTTCCTTCAGTTCCCCGGCGAATGCGGAGCGGCAGGCCGGAAAGGCCGAGCAGGCCGGCTACCCGGCCACGCTGATCCCGTTCCGCAGCGGCTTCGTCTCCGTGGGCATCTGCCCTTCCAACAGCCTGACCGAAGTATATGCATCCCTGAGGAAACTGCGCGGCGAGCGTTTCTGCCCCAAGGACGCCTGGATCCTCAAAAACGAATAGCGCCATGCGGAAAGGAATCCTGACCCTCTGCCTGCTGTGCCTGGCGGCCTGCCTGGGCAGCGCACAGTACCGGACCTCGTACGGGGCGCTGGAAGACAGCGACGCCGTCGCTGCGATGAAAGAACACGTGGCGTTCCTCGCATCCTCCGCCCGGGAGGGCCGCAAGGCCGGTTCCGAAGGGGAGCTGGAAGCTGCGGCTTATATCGCCGACAAGTTCGTCTCCTACGGGGTCGAGGTGCTCGGCGGCCCGGAGGGGGACCTGTTCGGCCTGAAACAGGAAGCCGGCGACACGCTCACGTCCCGCAACGTCATCGGGTTCATCCCGGGCTATGACGCCACGCTGCGCGAGCACTACATCGTCATCGGCGCCCGGCTGGACAACCTCGGCCGGATGGAACTGCTGGTGAACGGCGAACCGCGCGAGAAGATCTACTGCGGCGCAAACGGCAACGGCTCCGGCCTCGCGATGCTCCTGCAGCTGGCGAAGATGCTGTCCGCAAACCGCGTGCTCCTGAAGCGCTCGGTCATCGTCGCGGCGTTCGGCTCCTCGCTGGAGTCGGGCGCCGGCGCATGGTATTTCCTGAACCGCGCGTTCAGCGGGAAGGAGAAGATCGACGCGATGGTGAACCTGGACATGCTGGGGACGGGATCGAACGGCTTCTATGCCTACACCTCGTCCAACCCCGACCTGAACCGCCTGGTCGCCGAGGTCAACAACAGCCTGCAGCCGGTCAAGCCCGAAGTGGTGAGCCGGGAGCCGGTTTCTTCGGACCACCGCCTCTTCTATGCGGCGGAGATCCCCTCCGTCCTGTTCACCACCGGGATGTATCCGGAGTACAACACCGACCGCGACACCGCATCCATCCTGGAATATGACGGGATGGAGCGGGAACTGGAATACATCTACCACTTCTGCCTGGCCCTCGCGAACGGACGCAAGCCGGCTTTCCGCGAGGACGAGTCCGAAGGCCGCGGCGCAGCGCAGGACGTCGTCTCGCTGATCGACCTCGACGTGCGCCCCACCTTCTTCCGTTCCAGCGACCCGGCGGAGTTCCTGCGGCGCTGGGTTTACGTGTACCTCCGGTACCCGTCGGAATGCGTGGCGGAAGGCGTCCAGGGGCGCGTGCTGGTGGATTTCATCATCAACGAGAAGGGGAAGGTGACGGACGTGAAGGTGTCCCGCAGCGTGGATCCGCGCCTGGATGCGGAGGCCGTGCGCGTCGTGTCCTCCTCGCCGGACTGGAAGCCCGGCCTCCTGCGCGGGAAGAAGGTGAAGACCGCGATGTCGGTCTGGGTGGAGTTCCGCCTGGAAAAGAGAAAGAAAAGATAACGGAAATATGGATTACGATTTTCAATCAATTGAACGGAAATGGCAGGCCTGGTGGGCCGAAAACAAGACATTCAAGGTAAGCGAGGACCCGTCGAAGCCGAAATTCTACGTGTTGGACATGTTCCCGTACCCCTCCGGGGCCGGGCTCCACGTCGGCCATCCCCTGGGTTACATCGCCAGTGACATCTTCTCCCGCTACAAGCGCCTGAAGGGCTTCAACGTCCTGCACCCGATGGGCTACGACGCCTTCGGCCTCCCGGCCGAGCAGTATGCCATCCAGACCGGGCAGCACCCCGAGATCACCACCGAGAAGAACATCGCGCGCTACCGCGAGCAGCTGGACCGCATCGGCTTCAGCTACGACTGGGACCGCGAGGTGCGCACCTGCGACCCGGGCTTCTACAAGTGGACCCAGTGGGCCTTCCTGCAGATGTTCGACAGCTGGTACGACCCGGACCTGGACAAGGCCCGTCCCATCTCCGAACTGATCGCCCGCTTCGAGACCACCGGCTATGACGACGTGACCCCGGAGCGCTGGAAAGCCGCTTCCGAAAAAGAGAAATCCGACATCCTGATGCGCTGGCGCATCGCCTACCAGGGCGAGACCTCCGTGAACTGGTGCGAAGGCCTCGGCACGGTGCTCGCCAACGACGAGGTCAAGGACGGCCTGAGCGTGCGCGGCGGATTCCCGGTGGAACAGAAGAAGATGACCCAGTGGCAGCTGCGCGTGTCGGCCTATGCCGGGCGCCTGCTGGATTCGCTGGAGAGCCTGGACTGGACCGATTCGCTCAAAGAGATGCAGCGCAACTGGATCGGCCGTTCCGAGGGCACCGAGATGGTCTTCAACACCGTCTGTGACGGGCGCGAAATGCCCGTGACCATCTTCACGACCCGGGCCGACACCATCTACGGCGTGACCTTCATGGTCCTCGCGCCGGAGAGCGAACTGGTGGACGCGCTGACGTCCGCCGACCGTAAGGATGAGGTGGCCGAGTACCTCAAGTACGTGAAAACCAAGACGGAACGCGAACGTATCGCCGAGACCAAGACGGTCACGGGCGTGTTCTCCGGCGCTTACGGCATCAACCCGGTGACCGGGGAGAAGGTGCCCATCTGGATTTCCGAGTACGTGCTGGCGGGATACGGCACCGGTGCCATCATGGCCGTGCCTGCGCACGACAGCCGCGACTACGCCTTCGCGAAGAAGTTCGGCCTGCCGATCGTCCCCGTCATCGAGGGGGCGGACGTGAGCGAACAGAGCGTGGACGCCAAGGAAGGCGTCATGTGCAATTCCGGCTTCCTCAATGGCATGAGCGTGAAAGAGGCGATCGAGGCTGCGAAGGACTACGTCGAGGCGCACGGGCTGGGCCGCCGGAAGACCAACTACCGCCTGCGCGACGCGATCTTCTCGCGCCAGCGCTACTGGGGAGAGCCCTTCCCGATCTGCTACAAGGACGGCATCCCCACGCCGCTGCCGCTGTCCGCGCTGCCGCTGCGCCTGCCCGAGATCGATTCCTTCAAGCCGTCCCCGGACGGGCAGCCGCCGCTGTCCCGCGCGAAGGACTGGACCTATGACGGATATCCCCTGGAGAAGAGTACTATGCCCGGTTTCGCGGGCTCCAGCGCCTATTACCTCCGCTATATGGATCCGCACAACGACAGCGCGCTCGTCAGCCGCGAGGCCGACGGATACTGGCGCAACGTGGACCTGTACATCGGCGGCACCGAGCACGCCACGGGCCACCTGATCTACTCCCGCTTCTGGAACAAGTTCCTGTATGACCGGGGCTATGTCTGCGAGGACGAGCCGTTCCGCAAGCTGATCAACCAGGGCATGATCCAGGGCCGTTCCAGCTTCGTGTACCGCATCGTCGGCACCAACACCTTCGTCTCATCCGGCCTGAAAGACAAGTACGAGACCACCGAGATCCACGTGGACATCAGCCTGGTCCGGAATGACCGGCTCGACCTGGAAGGTTTCCGCCGCTGGCGGCCCGATTTCGCGGACGCGGAGTTCATCCTCGAGGACGGGGAGTACATCTGCGGCTGGGCCGTCGAGAAGATGAGCAAGTCAATGTACAACGTCGTCAACCCCGACGTCATCTGCGACACCTACGGCGCCGACACGCTCCGGCTCTATGAGATGTTCCTCGGTCCGCTCGAGCAGAGCAAGCCCTGGGACACCAAGGGCATCGACGGCGTGGCGCGCTTCCTGAAGAAGTTCTGGCGCCTTTACGCCAGCCGCGACGGCTTCTGCGTCACGGATGAAAAGGCCAGCGCGCAGGAACTCAAGGCCCTGCACAAGCTGATCGGCAAGGAACAGGAGGACATCGAGAACTTCTCCTACAACACGACCATCAGCGCCTTCATGATCGCGGTCGGCGACCTGACCGCCCTCGACTGCCACAAGCGCGAGATCCTGGAGCCGCTCGCCGTGCTCCTTGCCCCGTTCGCCCCGCACATCACCGAGGAACTCTGGCACCTGCTCGGCCACGAAGGCAGCATCTGCGACGCCCGCTTCCCCGAGTACGTCGCCGCCTATACGGCGGAGGATAGCGTCACCTACCCGGTGCAGTTCGGCGGCAAGATGCGCTTTACCGTAGATATGCCGCGCAGCGCTTCTCCCGCCGAGGTCGAGGCCGCGGTCCGCGCAATGGACCAGACGGCCAAGTGGGTCGGTGACAAGCAGATCGTCAAGGTCGTCGTGGTGCCCGGAAGAATCATCAACATCGTCCTGAAATGACACGCAAGGCGATTTACCGCACCCTCTGGGAGTACCTGACGCTGACCCTGGCTTGTTTTATCTTCACGGTGGCCTGGGAATGCTTCATGATTCCGAACGGGATGTCCGCCGGTGGCATGATGGGCCTCTGCACCATCATCCAGTACGCCACGGGCGGGGCGATCCCGGCCCAGTATTCCTATTTTGCCATCAACGCCCTCCTGATCATCGTCGCGGTGATCGCGATGGGGATCGGCTTCGGTTTCAAGACCATCTGGTGCATCATCATGTCCAGCGTGGCGATGGGGATCCTCTCGAAAGCGGAGGTGCTCCACGCCGTCCCTGGTTCCTTCTTCTATATGGAGGAGCGCCTGCTGATCCCGGTCGTGGCCGGCGTGTTCGAGTCCGTCGGGCTCGGGCTCGTCCTGCGCTACGGGGGCAGTACGGGCGGCACGGACATCATCGCCCTGATGGTGAACAAATACTGGCCGGTGTCGCTGAGCACGGTTTTCCTGATCTCGGACGTGGTGATCTGCGCCCTGCTGCTGGCCCTGCCGGAGAAAACCTTCTCGGACATGTGCTACGGCCTCGTGGAGGTGGTGATCTTCTCGCTGGTGATCGACATCGTCGTCGGAGGCCGGCGCTCTTCCTGCCAGCTGCTGGTCTTCTCGCAGAAGTACGAGCAGATCGCCGACCACATCATCAACCGGATGAACCGCGGCGTGACTGTGCTCAAGGCCCAGGGCTGGTTTACCAAGACCGACAAGAACGTCCTGCTGATCCTGATCAACCAGAACCAGCTCTCCGGGCTGACGCAGGTCATCAAGGAACTCGACCCGCACGCCTTCATGTCCATTTCGCCCACGCGCAACGTCTATGGCGAGGGCTTCGAGGAGATGAAGACCGGCGTGAAACTCATCAAGAAACGTAAAGGAGATGAATCTGTTTAAAAAGAGTATCTGGATTTCCATCAAAGAATACGCCCTGATCACCCTGGGCGTGCTGATGTATGTGACGGGGTGGATCATCTTCTTGATTCCCAATAACATGATTGGCGGCGGCGTGACCGGTCTCGGTTCTATCGTGCAGTATG
Organism: uncultured Bacteroidales bacterium; assembly: GCA_947167015.1. Classification (GTDB taxonomy): domain Bacteria; phylum Bacteroidota; class Bacteroidia; order Bacteroidales; family UBA932; genus Cryptobacteroides. Next base: position 19,897 of record CAMVGM010000004.1, on the reverse strand, counting down.
CGACGGGCGGGGCGATCAAGATCGGCTACACCTATTTCGTGGTCAACGCCGGCCTGCTGATCGCGGCGCTCTTCACCCTCGGCCGCAGTTTCGGGGCGAAGTCCATCTATGCCATCCTGCTGACTTCGGTCGCCCTCAACGTGGGGCAGGACATCTTCCCGCAGCAGATCATCCAGCTGCTGGCCCTGGACAACGGCAAGCTGATGTGCACCTTCATGGGCGGCATCATCGTCGGCGTCGGCATCGGCCTGTCCATCTCGCAGGGAGGCAGCACGGGCGGCACGGACATCATCGCGCTGATCATCAACAAGTACCGCAACGTCTCCCCGGGCCGGGTCATCCTGATCTCGGATGCGGTGATCATCCTGTCCTCCCTCCTGGTGCCTTCCTATATGCCGGACGGAAGCCTGATGGCCTGGCCGGACAAGATCACCACGGTGGTGTACGGTTTCATCCTGATCACGATCGTCAGCACGGTGCTGGACCTGTACCTGTCGGGTTCCCGCCAGTCGGTCCAGATCTTCATCCTCTCTCCCAAGCACGCGGAGATCGCCGACGCGATCACCCGCGACCTGCACCGCGGCGTGACGGTGCTCTCCGGCAAGGGCTGGTATACCAAGCAGGAGACGGAAGTCGTGATGGTGATTACGCGCAAGACGGACCTCAACGTGTTCCTGAAGTACATCAACGCCATCGATCCGAACGCCTTCATCTCCGTTTCCTCGGTCACCGGGGTGTATGGAAAGGGGTTTGAAAAGTTTAAAACGGGGGGTAAGAAATAATTCCGTACCGTAAAAATATATTTTAGTCCCTTACCCCCGTCCGGACCACTTCCGTGACGGGGTTCTTGTATATCTTTGTCCGCGAATTTCTTGCGGATGAAGAACAAGATCAAACTCTCCCTGCACCGTTGCGTCTGCGTGATTTCCGGCTGCTGCCTGGCCCTGCCCCCGGCAGGGGCCCTGTGTGCGGGCGCCTCCGCGGGTCCGGCGTCCTGGTCGGCAGGGCTGCTGGCGGCCTCCGCCGTGCTCCTGTTGCTGCCGGTCGCGGACGAAGGGGTGGCGCTGTCTTTCCGGTTCGCGCTTCTGGAGCTGGCCGTGTGCCTGGCCGGCATCCTGGCGGGGTTCCCGACGCGGGCCTGGCTGGCCGGGGCCCTGGCGGTCCAGGCCGCCTTCCTCGGGATGCGGAGCGTGCTGCGCTATTCCCGCCTGGCTCCGCTCTTCCGTCAATTCGCGGTCTGGCACGGTGTCGAGAACCACGCGCGTTACAGTTATTCCCTGGGCCTGTACCTGCTCGTGGCGGCGTTCCCCGGCGCGGGTGCGCCCGCCTGGGCCGGCTGGCTGCAACTGCCGCCCGCGGCCGCCTTGTTCTGCCTGCTGCTCTTGCGGGAGAGCAGCGGGCGGACTTTCTTTATCAGCAAGTCCAAAGAACTGGAGATCAAAGGGTTGCTGAAGGGGAACCTGCGGCCGGTGCCGCCCCAGACGGGGCAGAAGGACGTGGACGTGACCAAGATGTCGCACCTGTACGAACGGGTGCTGGACGTCATGGAGAAGAAGCGCCCCTACCTGGATCCGGACTTCAACCTGATGGACCTGGCCGGGGCGGTCTTCACGAACAAGACCTACCTTTCCCGGACAATCAACATCCTTTCCGGCCGCAATTTCAGCCAGTTCGTGAATTATTATCGGGTGCAGTACGCCCTGGAGCTGATGCAGAAGGACGGCAACCTCAAGGTGATCAACCTGGCGATGATGTGCGGATTCCACTCGACCGTCAGTTTCAACATGGCCTTCAAGCTGAACATGGGGGAGACGCCCACCGGTTATATGGAGCGCCTGCGCGACGAGAAGCCGCTCAGATGACGCCTTTCCAGGATGCGGGCAGCGGGGCGGTGAGTTCCATCTCCTCCTTCCGGACCGGATGCGTGAAGCGGATGCGGCGGGCGTGCAGGCTGATGCCGCCGTCGGGGTTTGAGCGGGGTGCGCCGTATTTGAGGTCCCCCTTGATCGGGCAGCCCAGGTGGGCGAGCTGGCAGCGGATCTGGTGGTGCCGGCCCGTGAGCAGGTCCACTTCCACGAGGTGGTAGCGCTCGGTGCTCTGCAGGTAGCGGTAATCGAGTTTCGCGAGTTTGGCTTCCGGGTAGCGCGCGGGGCGGGCTGCCGAGCCCGGGGCGACGACGTAGGACTTGTTCTGCTGTTCGTTGCGGTTCAGCCAGCCCTCCAGGCGGCCTTCGGGCGGCTCCGGCTTCGCGCAGCAGAGGGCCCAGTAGGTCTTGTGGACCTCACCGTCACGGAGCATCTTGTTGAGGCGCTCCAGCGACTTGGAGGTCTTGGCGAGCAGGCAGATGCCGCTGACCGGACGGTCCAGCCGGTGGGGGAGCCCCAGGAAAACCTTTCCCGGCTTGGCATCGCGCTGCGCGAGAAAGGCCTTGTACGCCTCCGTGAGGCATTCGTCCCCGGTCCTGTCGCCCTGCGTGATCTCGCCGGCGCGCTTGTTCACCACGAGCAGGTGGTTGTCCTCGTAAAGGATGCGTCCCGCCAGGTCGTCGAATTCTTCCTTGCTCAAAAGCCTGTATTCCATGGCGCAAAGATAATGACAAATTGTCAGAAAAATACCGTTGGCAAAGGTTTTGATGATTCCTTCCGCGGCCCGTCAGGACTGGCGGGTGACAAATGTGAAATTTTAAAAGTCAGATATTATGGGAAAAATTATCGGAATCGACCTCGGCACCACCAATTCCTGCGTGTCCGTGATGGAAGGCAACCAGCCTACCGTGATCATCAATGACGAAGGCGCGCGCACGACGCCGTCCATCGTCGCCTTTACGGATAATGGCGAACGCAAGGTGGGCAACCCCGCCAAGCGCCAGGCCATTACCAACCCCCACAACACCATCTTCTCGATCAAGCGCTTCATGGGCGAGACCTACGACCAGGTGAGCCGCGAAGTCGCACGCGTCCCTTACAAGGTCGTCCGCGGTGAGAACAACACCCCGCGCGTGGATATCAACGGACGTCTCTATTCTCCGCAGGAGATCTCCGCGATCATCCTCCAGAAGATGAAGAAGACGGCTGAAGACTACCTCCGCCAGGAAGTGACCGAGGCGGTCATCACCGTGCCGGCCTACTTCTCCGACTCGCAGCGCCAGGCCACCAAGGAGGCCGGCAAGATCGCGGGCCTGGACGTCAAGCGTATCATCAATGAGCCGACGGCCGCGGCCCTCGCCTACGGCCTCGACAAGAAGAACAAGAACATGAAGGTCGCGGTGTACGACCTCGGCGGCGGCACCTTCGATATCTCCATCCTGGAGCTCGGTGACGGCGTGTTCGAGGTGAAATCCACCAACGGTGACACCCATCTCGGCGGCGACGACTTCGACCAGGCCATCATCGAGTGGCTGGCCCGTGAGTTCGCGACCGACAACGGCGGCATCGACCTGAAGAAGGACCCGATGGCCCTGCAGCGCCTCAAGGAGGCTGCCGAGAAGGCCAAGATCGAGCTCTCCAATGCCACCAGCGCCGAGATCAACCTGCCGTACATCACCGCGGTGGACGGCATGCCGAAGCACCTTGTGAAGACCCTGACCCGCGCGAAGTTCGAGACCCTGTGCGACGACCTCTTCCGCCGCAGCATCGAGCCGTGCCGCAAGGCCCTCGAGGATGCCCACCTGCGCGCCTCCGAGATTGACGAGGTCCTCCTCGTCGGCGGTTCCACCCGTATCCCGAAGGTGCAGCAGCTGGTGAAGGACTTCTTCGGCAAGGAGCCGAACAAGAGCGTGAACCCGGACGAGGTGGTCGCCATCGGCGCCGCCATCCAGGGCGGCGTGCTCGCCGGCGACGTGAAGGACGTCCTGCTGCTCGACGTGACCCCGCTGAGCCTCGGCATCGAGACCCTCGGCGGCGTGATGACCAAGCTCATCGAGTCCAATACCACCATCCCGGTGCACAAGGAGCAGGTTTTCTCCACGGCTTCCGACAACCAGCCTTCCGTCGAGATCCGCGTCCTGCAGGGCGAGCGTCCGATGGCCAAGGACAACAAGCAGATCGGCATCTTCCACCTGGACGGCATCGCTCCGGCGCCGCGCGGCATCCCGCAGATCGAGGTATCCTTCGACATCGATACCAACGGTATCCTGAGCGTGTCCGCGAAGGACAAGTCCACGGGCAAGGAGCAGCATATCCGCATCGAGGCTTCCAGCGGCCTGTCCGACGCCGAGATCCAGCGGATGCGTGACGAGGCCAAGGCGAACGAAGCCGCCGACCGCGCCGAGAAGGAGCGCGCCGACAAGATCAACAACGGCGATGCGATGGTCTTCCAGACCGAGCGCAACCTCAAGGACTATGGCGACAAGATCCCGGCCGACAAGCGTTCCGCCATCGAGGCGGCCTGCGCCGACCTGAAGAAGGCCGTGGACGCCAAGGATGTCGCGGGGATCGACAGCGCCAACGCCGCCCTCGAGGCTGCCTGGCACGCCGCTTCCGAAGACATGGCCCGCGCCGCCCAGGGTGGCGCCCAGGGAGGCCCTCAGGGTCCCCAGGGATTCCAGGGCGGTCCGCAGGGTGGTCCTCAGGAAGGTCCGACCGGCCCTCAGCCGGATTACGGTAACGGTCCTGACGAGCAGTAATTCCTACAGTCAACAAAAAAGCCAGCGAAATCCTCGCTGGCTTTTTTCATTTGATGACCCGGTAATACCCGTCTTTCCGGGGTTTGACCGTCGGGGGGAAGGAGGCGGGGTAGCCGAGGGCCAGGGCGCCGATGCCGACCAGGCCTTCCGGGAGGCCGAGTTCGACCATCAGGGCCTTGCCTTCCGGCAGGGCGAACATCTCCCGCTCGCGGTTGATCCAGCAAGAGCCGAGCCCCACGGCGTGGGCCGCCAGCATCATGTTGCCCAGCACGAGCGAACCGTCGGGGACGGAATTCGCCCACACGGCCGGGTCGCTGCCGAAGACGAGCACGATGGTCGGGGCACCGTAGAAGGGTTTTTCGCGGCCCCACACGGCGGCGTTCAGCGCGTCGATGCGCGCGACCAGGTCCGGCCGCTGCACCGCGACGATCCAGGGATCCTGCCGGCCCATCCCCGTGGGGGCCCAGGTGCCGGCTTCGAGCACGGCGAGGAGTTCCTCGTCCTTGATCTGCTCCGGCTTGTACCGCCGGATGCTCCGGCGCTCGCGGAGCGCTTTGAGTACTTCGTTGTCCATGCGGCAAATATACGAAAAATGCGGCCTGCAGATGCGGGCCGCATATCATTTAAAGGTGGCGGGGAAAGGATTACTCCTCCTCGAGGCGCAGGTGCTGGACGTAGATCGCCTTCTGCTTCGCGATGCGGCGGATCTCCGACGGCTTCTGGAAGTTCTTGCGGGCGCGCATCTCGCGGACGGCACCGGTCTTCTCGAATTTCCGCTTGAATTTCTTCAGAGCGCGTTCGATGTTTTCGCCTTCTTTGACGGGAACGATAATCATTGCTTTACCACCTCCTTTTTCTTTTGGGGTTGCAAAGGTAGTAAATTATTTCAACATTCCAACAAATTCTTTCATTCCTTCCGTCGCAACCTTCCGGATGTGCTTCACGCGCTTGTCATAGAGGGTTACGTCGGCCGGGTCGATCAGGTAGATCGGCGCCTCCGCGCGGGCGTAGCGGTAAAGTCCCGCCGCGGGATAGACTTGCAGGGAAGTGCCCACGATCAGGACGATGTCGGCCTGTGAGACCAGTTCTACGGCGCGTTCGATCTTGGGGACGGCCTCGCCGAAGAAGACGATGTGCGGGCGGTACTGCGCGCCGTTCGGCGCCTTGTCGCCCAGGTGCACGGCGCCGTAACCGACGTCCACGACGTATTTCTCGGAGTAGCCGTCGTAGTCGTTGCAGGTGTTCTCGGGGCGGATCTTGGTGGCCTCGCCGTGCAGGTGCACCACGTGCGTGGAACCGGCGCGTTCGTGGAGGTTGTCCACGTTCTGCGTGATCACGTCCACGGTGTAGTCCTTCTCCAGTTCCGCGATCAGGCGGTGCGCCTCGTTGGGCTTCACCTCGCGCAGCTTTTCCCGCTGCATGTTGTAGAAATCGAGCACGAGCGCGGGATTGCGGGCCCAGCCCTCGGCGGAGGCGACCACCATCGGATCGTAATTGTCCCAGAGCCCGCCGTTGTCACGGTAGGTTCCCAGGCCGCTTTCGGCGCTCACGCCGGCGCCTGTCAGTACGGCTATTCTCTTTTTCATCAGATGCTTATGTTGAAATAGGTCTTTTTCGCCCAGTATTCGAAGAGCGGGTCCAGGACGACCGGGACGTCGTTCTCGTCGAAAGTCACGATTTCCTTCTTGCACAAGGCGTCCTTGAGACGGCGGACGTTGGCCGAGGAGTTGAGGTCGTACTTGCGGATGATCTCCGCGCTGCTGAAGCGCGTGTTGCCTTCCAGGATGGCGCGCAGCAGGCTCAGCTGGAAGGTGGTCAGGCCGTTCATCGTGGCGACGAAGCGGGGCTCGTGGACGGCGAGGACGGCGCTGAGCGACTCGGTGAGCGTCTGCTCCATGATGTAGCCCTTGGTGAGGGAGTCGCAGACGGCGCAGAGGTGGTTGATGTACCAGATGTTGCTCCGGAAAAGTTTGCAGACGCCCAGCAGCAGGTCGCGGTCGACGACCTTGCCCGTGGCCAGGAAGCCCTTGACGATGTGGTCGATGATCTCCTTGTTGTCGATGGCCGGCAGGCGGATGCGTCCCGCCTGGCGCCAGAAGAAACGCCGGACGCCGAAGATGTCGTCCATCGCGTTGTAGGAGGAGCCGAGGAAGACGTAGGAGGCATAGGCGGCGTACTCGCCGGGCAGGGTGCGGAAGACGTCCTCCAGGATGTGGCAGGCCCGCTCGCCGTCTTCGGTGAGCATGATGTTCTGGAACTCGTCCAGGACCACGACGCGCTGGGCTCCGGTGCGCAGGCCCACCCGGTAGGGGAGCAGGAAGGCGGCGCGCAGGTCCCCGTCGTCCAGCGTGCCCGACGCTGAAAGCACCTCTCCGGTGGTGTCGAAGCGGGCGATGTCGAAACTGAGCCTGGTGCCGGAAAGCATCTCCCGGGCCGCCCGGGCGTATTCCTCGTGGTTGGAGCCGGCGGTGCGGAACACCGCGGTGGCGAGGCGCATGGCGAAGGCTTCCAGCGAGCGGATGTCCAGCAGGGAGACGTTCACCGGCACGAACTGCCGGTTCGCCATCTTCATATTGAAGAAACCCTGCTGCACGAGCGATTTGCGGCCGGTCTTGGGCGGCTCGTAGATCACCACGTTCTCCCCCTGGGAGAGCATGTTGACGAAGATCCGGGTCTCCAGGGTGCGGCCGACGAAATGCTTGCCGGTGACGGGTCTGTTGTACTGGAAAGCGCTGTCCATCGTATAACAAGAATGTTTCTTCTGCAAAAATAACAAATAATTTGGCAGAATTGGGATTTTTGTGTAAATTCGCAGCCCCAAAAGAATTAGATGACCGCTAAGCCATTGATAAAGAGCTGCCTTGCGGCAGACGCTTACGGCCGAAACTTTTTATAAGTTTTATTGTATGTACGCAATCGTAGACATTGCAGGCCAGCAGTTCAAGGTTCAGGCTGGCAACGAGATCTTTGTGCAGCGGCTCGCCGATGCCAAAGGTGCTGACGTGGAGTTCAAGAAGGTCCTCCTCGTCGCGGATGACGCGGCGGTGAAGGTGGGCGCTCCCTATGTCGAGGGTGCCGTGGTGAAGGCCACCGTCCTCGATGACGACGCAAAGGCTGACAAGGTGCTGGTCTTCAAGAAGATCCGCCGTAAGGGCTTCCAGAAGCTCAACGGTCACCGTCAGAAACTTACCAAGATCAAGATCAACGAAATCGCTTAAGAGTTATGGCACACAAGAAAGGTCAATCCAGTTCCAAGAACGGTCGTGAGTCGCAGAGCAAGCGCCTGGGTCTCAAGAAATTCGGCGGCGAGGTCGTGAAAGCCGGCAATATCATCGTCCGCCAGCGCGGCACCGTCCACAACCCCGACCGCAACGTCGGTATGGGCAAGGACCACACGCTGTACGCCCTGGTCGACGGTACCGTGAAGTTCACCCGCAAGCGGGAGAACAAATCCTACGTGTCGGTGGTTCCCTTCGAGAACTGATCTCGGGGACGCAAGTTGGATCAAGGACTTACACTCGGGAAAAGTGTGGGTCCTTTATTATTTATAAAAGAGAAATCATGTTGACGCTCAAGATGCTTCGCGATGACCCGAAAGCCGTCATCGAGAAATTGAAAATCAAGAATTTCGACGCGCAGCCTATCGTGGACCGCGTCCTTGAACTGGATACGCTCCGCCGCAGCCTCCAGACGGAGAGCGACGCCCTGCTCGCGCAGCAGAAGCAGCAGGCGGCCCGGATCGGCGGCCTGATGAAGCAGGGCTTCCGGGACGAAGCCGAGGCCGCGAAGGCCGAGGTGGCCGCGCTCAAGACCCGCAGCGGCGAACTGCTCGCCCGGATGGACGAGGCTTCCGCCGAACTGGAGCGCCAGCTCGTGCTGCTGCCCAACGTTCCCTGCGACCTGGTCAAGCCGGGCAAGGGTGCGGAGGACAACGAGATCGTGAAGATGGGCGGCCCCGAGGTGAATCTCCCCGAGGGGGCGCTGCCGCACTGGGAGCTCGCCAGGAAGTACGACATCATCGACTTCGACCTGGGCGTCAAGATCACCGGTGCCGGTTTCCCGGTCTATAAGGGCAAGGGTGCGAAGCTGCAGCGCGCGCTGATCAACTTCTTCCTCGACCGGAACACCGCGGCCGGCTACAAGGAGGTCGAGCCGCCGGTGATGGTCAACCGCGATTCCGGCTTCGGCACCGGCCAGCTCCCCGACAAGGAGGGCCAGATGTACCACGCCGAGGTGGACGATTTCTACATGGTGCCGACCGCCGAGGTGCCCGTGACGAACATCTTCCGCGACGTGATCCTCGCCGAAGGGGAGATCCCGCAGCGCCTGACGGCCTACACGCCGTGCTTCCGCCGCGAGGCCGGCTCCTACGGCAAGGACGTCCGCGGCCTGAACCGCCTGCACCAGTTCGACAAGGTCGAGATCGTGCGGGTCGAGAAGCCGGAGGATTCCTACCGCGCGCTGGACGACATGGTCGCCCACGTAGAATCGCTGGTGAACGCGCTGGGGCTGAAATACCGCATCCTGCGCCTTTGCGGCGGCGACCTGAGCTTCACCTCCGCCATCACCTACGACTTTGAACTCTGGTCCGCCGCCCAGGGCCGCTGGCTGGAGATCTCTTCCGTCTCCAATTTCGATACCTTCCAGGCGAACCGCCTGCACCTGCGCTACCGTGACGAGGCCGGCAAGACCCGGCTCGCCCACACGCTCAACGGCAGTTCCCTGGCGCTCCCGCGCGTCGTGGCCGCCCTGCTCGAGGACAACCAGACCCCGGAAGGCATCGTGATCCCCGAGGTACTCCGTCCCTATACAGGATTCGAGCGCATTGACTGATAAGGAAAAAACCATACTCGGCATCGATCCCGGAACCAATCTGCTTGGTTTCGGGATCGTCCGTGTGGATGCCTCCGGCAAGCCGCATTTCGTGGACATGGGCGTGGTGGACCTGCGCAAGGTCGCCTCTCCCTACGACAAGCTGGAGATCATCCGCGAAAAGGTGGGGGCGTTGTGCGACCTCCATCATCCCGACGACCTGGCCATCGAGTCTCCCTTCTACGGGAAGAACGCCCAGGTCATCCTCAAACTGGGCCGGGCCCAGGGCGCCGCGATGGTGGCCGGACTCGACCGCGGGGTGCGGATCTTCGAATATGCCCCCCGAAAAGCCAAGATGACCATCTGCGGCAACGGAGCCGCGTCGAAAGAGCAAGTTTCTTTGATGGTTCAGCGCACGCTCGGCATAGAAATTGCAAACAAATACCTTGACGCCACAGACGCACTTGCTCTCGCGATGTGCCACTTCTACCAATTAACCAGTCCGCTTGTAGCCGTGCAAGCTAGCAGTAGTTGGGAGAAATTTGTCGCGTCCAATCCGGAGCGAATTAAAAAGTGATTGTATGAAAAATGCGAGAATCCTGCTGATGACCGGGCTTATGCTGCTTGGTTTCAGCGCCTTGGCCCAGAACCACGTGAAAGGTGTGCTCGTGGATGACGCCACGGGCGAGCCTTTGGGCTTCGCCACCGTTTCCCTGACCCGCGAGGGCCAGTCCAAACCGGCCAAGTACGACCTCACCAACGACAAGGGTGCTTTCAACATCGAGTCCGTCCGTAACGGCAACTACACCGTGACGGCCGAGCTGATGGGTTACGAGCCCTACACCTCCACTTTCAAGATGGAGTCCAAGACCGTCGATCTCGGTGAGATCAAGATGAAGATCGACCGCGAGCAGCTCGAAGCCGCGGAGGTCTCGGCCATCGGCAACCCGGTGGTCATCAAGAAGGACACGATCGAGTACAACGCCGGCGCGTTCCTTTCCACCGACAACGACAACCTCGTGGACCTGCTCAAGAAGATGCCGGGCATCGAGGTGAACGACAACGGTACCATCACGGTCAACGGACAGTCCGTCAGCAAGATCACGGTGCAGGGCAAGACCTTCTTCCTGGACGACCCGCAGGTCGCCTCGCAGAACATCCCCGCCAAGCTCGTGAAGAAGCTGAAGGTCATCCGCAAGAAGTCCGAGCAGGCCGAGTTCACCGGCATCGATGACGGCCAGGAAGAGACGGTAATCGACCTGACGGTCACGGAAGGCGCCAACCTGTCCGGTATCGTCGGCCGCGTGACCGCGGGCGTGGGACACGACCTTCCGACCCAGAACAACCCGCTGAACGACTGGCGATTCTCCGGAAACGCCTTCCTCGGCAACTTCTCCGACAAGACCCAGATCTCCCTCATCCTCAACGCCAACAACGCCAACGTGCAGGGTTCCACCAACTTCTCCGGAAACATGATGGGCGGCATGATGGGCGGCGGCGGCTTCGGAGGAGGCATGGGTGCCGGTATGGGCTTCGGCGGTGGCGGCGGTATCAACACCTCCTACATGGCCGGCCTCAACGCGGGCGCCGATTTCTTCGACGGCAACATGGAAGTGAGCGGTAACTACAATTACAACAACAACCACACCCTGTCCGCTTCCCGCTCCTCGACCACCAGTTACCTCTCCGGTTTCAACCAGATGGTGAACAGCGAGAGCCAGAACATCAACAACTCCAACGGCCACAACTTCGGTCTCCGTCTGGAGCACAAGTTCTCGGAGAACACCTCCATCGTGTTCGAGCCGCGCGTCCGCTTCGGCGGCGGCAACACCGCGCAGACCAGCGAGAGCGTCACGTCGCAGGACCGCAGCCTGAACGGCAATTACGTCGACGTCAACAGCGCGAAGACGAACAATACGGGTAACAACAAGAACATCAGCACCAGCGGCTTCCTCCTGTTCCGCCAGCGTCTCGGCCTGCCGGGCCGTACCCTGACCGTGAACACGAACTTCAACCTGTCCGACAACAAGATGGACGCGTTGAACTGGAACTCGACGGATTATTTCAACGCGGCCGGAGACATCTCCAGCACCCGCGTGGTGAACCAGAACGCGTTGCAGGACCAGCAGAGCTATTCCATCAACACGCGTGCGACCTACACCGAGCCGCTCGGCAACTACTTCTACCTGGAGGCCGAGTACTCCTACAACTGGAGCAAGTCCATCTCCGAGAAGAACACTTATGACCTGCTGAACGGCGGCATCCTCGATCCGCAGTATTCCAACCAGATCACGAACCTGAACCGGCGCCACGAGATCGGCGGCAACGTCCTCTACCAGGACGACCGGATGCACCTCCAGGCCGGTTTCACCGCGATGCCGCAGTATACCTACAACGGGACCACCGTGTATGACCCCTCGACCAAGAGCAACAAGCTGCAGGAGTACGAGGACAACCGCTGGAACTTCTCCCCGACGGTGATGATGATGTTCGACCTGAACGACAACGACAACCTGCGTTTCTTCTACCGGGGCAACTCCAGCCAGCCGTCCACCCAGCAGTTGATGCCGGTGCCGGACAACACCAACCCGCTGCGCGTCACCTTCGGTAACCCCACGCTGACCCCGTACTTCACCCACAACATCAACGGTGAATTCCGGCACAGCAACCGGGCGAACTTCTCTTCCTTCAACATCCGGGCGAACGGCGGCTTTACGCAGAACCAGATTTCCAACGTGGTGATGACGGGCACGAACGGCGGACAGTACACGATCCCGTTCAACGCCCCGACCACGGGCAACGCCGGGATGAACTTCTTCAATAACTTCCCGCTGGGCCGCAACTCCGCCTTCTCCATCAACAACAACACGGGCCTGAACTGGCGCCAGTCCTTCGCCTATGAAGGCGTGGGCGTGGATATGAGCAAGTATGAGACGGAAGGGTTCTATGCGTTCATGAACTGGTTCGTCGACCAGTTCAACGACCCGGCCTACTACAAGGCCCACATCGTGGAGAACTACACCGACAACCTCAGCCTCAACGAGCGGCTCCGCCTGACCTACCGCGGTGTGCAGTTCCAGGCTACGCTCGGTGCCAGCACCAACATGAACCAGACCTGGTACACCCAGAAGGGCGACGCGGTGGCCAAATCTACCAAGGCCTCCCGCAACTCCCAGACCTGGAGCAATGCCGTCACCGGCGAACTCACCTGGAACTGGCTGCTGACCGGCATCTCCCTCACGGCGAACGCCAACTACCGCTGGTACAACGGTTACACCACGCCGGTGGATCCGCAGATGATCATCAACTTCACCCTGGCCAAGTCCTTCGGCCCGGTGAACCTCTCGCTGTACATGGCTGACCTGCTCGGACAGTCCCGCGCCCTCTCGGTCTCGGACCAGGCTTCCCAGCACGTGGAGAACCTGACCACCACGCAGCTCGGCCGTTACTTCATCGTGTCCCTGTCCTACAATTTCGGCACCCTGGGCGGCCGTCGTAACGGCGGCGGCATGCGCGGTGGCGGAATGCGTGGCGGCGGCATGCGCGGTGGCGGCGGCTTCGGCGGCGGCATGATGGGAGGTGGCATGATGGGCGGCGGACGTCCCCCGATGATGTAATCTTCCGCAAATTCGAAAGGCGGCCTGCAAACGCGGGCCGCTTTTCTTTTTATTTATTATCTTTGTAAGATTTATGGCGGAAAGCTTATGGCACAGAAAAAGAAAACAGATACGAAGAAGTTCGACTTTCCCGGCAATTGGATCGTGAAGAACGTCCTGCTGGCGGCCGTCGTGGTCGTCGCGGTCGTGCTGCTCACCAACGTCCTGCTGGCCCTGATCACCCAGCACAACCGCGAGATTCCCGTGCCGGACTTCACGAACATGACCCTGCAGGAAGCCAAGAAAGCCGGCTCCCAGGCGGGCGTGAAGGTCATGATGGAAGACTCCATCTACGTCAAGCGGCTCAAGCCGGGCGTGGTCTATCTGCAGACGCCGAACCCCGGCGACCACGTCAAGCGGGGCCGCCGCGTCCGCGTGACCATCAACACCACCGTCCCCAAGGAAGTGGTGATGCCTTCGCTGGTGGGCTATTCGATGCGCCAGGCGAAAGCGGAACTGGTCCGGAGCGGACTGGTGCTCGGCCGCCTGATCTACGTGCGCGACATCGCGACCAACAACGTCCTGCGCCAGCAGCGCGGCGGGGTGGACATCAAGGCGGGGACCCGCCTGGCGAGCGGCACCACGATCAACCTGGTCGTCGGCCTGAGCCCCAACGACAACATGACCTACGTGCCGAAGCTGATCGGCAGGCAGTACCTGCCCGCCACCGACCTCACGCTGGAGAGTTCGCTCAACGTCGGCAAACTGCATTTCGACGAGACGGTCAAGACCTATGCCGATTCCGTCAGCGCGGTCGTGTACCAGCAGCGTCCATCCGGTTCCGAGAAGGTCCGGATGGGATCCGAGGTCACGATGTCGCTGACCAACGACCTTTCGAAGCTTCCTTCCTCCGGCAAGAAATAGGGGATGGAAGGACAGGAGATGTTCGAGCACTTCCGGCTGGAGGTGGACCCCGGGCAGGCGCCGCTCCGGATCGACAAATATATGTCCTCGCATCTGGAGGACACTTCCCGCAACCGCATCCAGCAGGCTTTCAAGGAAGGGTACGTCCGGGTGGGGGAGACCCCGGTAAAGGCGAACTACATCGTCCGGCCCGGCGACGTGATCCGTTTCGTGATGCCCTACCGCCGGCGCGGCCTGGAGATCATCCCGCAGGAAATCCCGCTCACCATCGTCTATGAGGACGACGACGTGCTCGTGGTCAACAAGCCCGCGGGGATGGTGGTCCATCCCGGGCACGGACACTATGAAGGGACGCTCGTGAACGCCCTGGCGCACCATCTCGGACTCAGCCAGGACGCCGACGCCCTGGACGAGCGGATGGGCATCCTGGTGCACCGCATCGACAAGGACACGAGCGGGCTGCTGGCCGTGGCGAAGAACGACGAGGCCCAGCTCCGCCTCGCGAAGCAGTTCTTCGACCACAGCATCGAGCGCCGCTACAACGCCGTCGTGTGGGGGGACCTGCGCGAGGACGAGGGGACGGTCGAGAGTTTCATCGGACGCGATCCGTCCGACCGCCTGCGCTTCCGCTCCGTCGAGGACGAGGAGCACGGCAAGCGGGCCGTCACGCACTGGCGGGTCCTGGAGCGCTTCGGCTTCGTGACGCTGGTGGAATGCAAGCTCGAGACGGGCCGGACCCACCAGATCCGCGTGCACATGTCCCAGCTGGGACATCCCATCTTCAATGACGAGCGCTACGGCGGGAGCGAGATCCGCAAGGGGACCATCTACGCCAAGTACCGCCAGTTCATCCGCAACTGCTTCGAGATCTGCCCGCGCCAGGCGCTTCACGCCCGGACCCTGGGCTTCGCGCATCCGCGCACCGGGGAGTGGCTGCAATTCGATTCCGAGCTTCCGGAGGATATGGCCGCCCTCCTGGACAAATGGCGCAAATACTGCGGCCAGATGCCTGAAGAATGAGAAAACCGCAGATCCTTCTCTGGCTCCTCTCCGCCCTGTCGGTGCTGCTGTTGAGCCTTCCCTGGCTGGTGCCGCACACCGGTGCGCTGGCGCTGGTCGCATTCGTCCCGCTGCTCTGCGCGGACGCCATCGCCGACCAGTGCAAACTGCGGGCGCGCTGGATCTACCCGGCGGCCGTCTTCGTGGCCTGGAACGCCGCCACGACCTTCTGGGTGTGCAACGCAACGGTCGGCGGCGGTATCTTCGCCATCGTGGCCAACGCGGCCCAGATGCTGCTCGTGTGGCTGCTGTTCCGCCTTGCCAGGCGCCGCATGCGCGGCGTGCTGCCCTATATCTTCCTGGCGGCGATGTGGATCGCCTGGGAGCGGCATTATTTCTCCGTCCAGGTCTCCTGGCCCTGGCTGACGCTCGGTGGCGCGTTCGCCCGGAGCACCCGCAGCGTCCAGTGGTACGAATACACCGGCATGCTGGGCGGTTCGCTCTGGGTCTGGCTGAGCAACCTGGGCATCTATGGCCTGCTGGTCGCCGTCTCCGACGGCCTCTGGCAACGCTGGAACGCCTGGGCGCGCAGCTGTGCCGCCACGGGCATCATCCTGGTCATCGCCGGTCCGGTGGTGGCCTCGAAGCTGATCTGGTCGGGTTATGAAGAGCGCTCCGAGGGCACGGTGGACGTCGTGGTCCTGCAGCCGGACTTCGATCCGTATGAGAAGTTCCAGTCCCTCTCGCAGGCGAAGCAGACGGCCATCCTCGTGGACCTGTTCAACGAAGCGCTGGCGAAGCGCACCGCCCCCGGTCCCGTGCTCCTGCTCGCCCCGGAAACCTTCACGGGAGACGTGATGCTGAACCGCGCGGAGGATTCCCCGACGCTGAAGACCCTGCGGCACCACATTTCGCTGCATCCGGGAGCGGAAATGCTGCTCGGCGCCAGCACCTACGAGCTTTTCGACACCCGCTCGGCCCCGGACATCCTCGCCCGGCCGTACCTGGACGGGTGGGCCCTCTCCCACAACAGCGCCCTGATGCTCGCGCCGGAACGCCCGCTGGAGATCTACCACAAGAGCAAACTGGTCGTGGGGACGGAACTGACGCCCTGGCCGAAACTGATGGTGCCGCTGGACGACTGGCTGTCGAAGAAGATGGGTGTAAGCGGCATGATGGGCCGCTGCAAGGGGCAGGACGGCGTGTCGCTGCTGCATTTCGGGCAGGAGCGGATCCCGCTGGGCTGCGCCGTCTGCTATGAGTCGGTTTACGGGGAGTATTGTACGGAGTACGTGAAGGCCGGGGCGCAGGCGATGACCATCATCACCAACGACGCCTGGTGGGGGAACACCCCGGGCTACAAACAGCATCTCGCCTTCGCCCGCCTGCGCGCCATCGAACTGCGGCGCGACATCGCCCGCTGCGGCAACACGGGCATCTCCTGCTTCATCGACCAGCGGGGAGAAGTGTTGGAAGAAACGCAATGGTGGACGCGCGGCTCCCTGACGGGCCTGGTCCACCTGAGTTCGGAACAGACGGCTTTCGTCCGCCACGGCGATATCGTCGGACGCGTCTGCACGCTGGTCTTCCTGATCCTCGCCGCTTTCCTTTTCGTCAGTCTCTGGCTTCCGAAAAAGAAGAATTAGAATAGTTTCGGATGGCTCTCCTCCAGTCCGGAGAGGACACGCTCCATCACCGCCTGGCGGATCAGGGCGGAGCGTGAGGAGACCTTGAAGCGCTTGCAATACGTGTCGATGGCCGCGAGCTCCTGTGCGTTGAACAGTACGCTCTTGCGGTGGATACGCTTCAGCGACGCCCGCTGCTTGTCCAGGTAAGCGGGATCGACGCCGGAGAACTTCCTGTTAGTCTTCTTTCTCTTCGCCATAGAGGATATTGATGTATTGGATGATTTGCAGCAGATTGTCCATCTCCAGGCGCCGCCCGATGATCTCTCCGTCCTCCATCGCCACGAACACCTTCGGCGTGGAGAAGATCCCGTAATCGATCAGCAGGGTAGATTCCGAATCCGGATCCCAGAGGTGGATCATCCGGACCTTGCGGTTGGAGGTGACGAGCGCCTTGCGGAAAGCCTTCCAGGCGCGGCGGTCGGCATCCACGTTCACGGCATAGAAGTTCATCGGGAACTGCACTTCGGCGAGCACCGCGGGCAGCGCGTGCGTCTCCAGGCGGCATTTCGCGCAGCCCGGAGAGTAGAAGAACAGCACGCTGATCCGCCCGTCTTCCGGGATGGTCTTCTTTCCGCCGCAGATCTTTCTCAGCGTGACCTTCGGCGCCGTCATCCCCAGCAGGGTCTTGCGGTTCTCCAGGGCGAAGCGCTCCGCTTCGAAGAGTTCGAACTCGCTGCGCGTCTCGACCCGGCCGGAATCGATCCATTCGTCGAAGATGTGCACGGCCACCGCCTCCTCGCCCATCACGCGGCTGAAGCGGTAATGGTCGAAGACCGACAGGGCGACGTGCTGACGCGTCAGGGAATCGCGGCAACTCCCGATAAGCGTGTCGAACTCGGCGTTCTTGACCGGTACCTCCTCCCGCTCCAGGGCGGCGTAGAACTGCGTCAGGAGGCTGTCCAGGCCGGCATAGCGGCCCGTGGTGTCGATCTGGGCGGAGGCGCCCAGGGACAGTCCCAGACAGACGAGTATGAGGAGGATCCGCTTCATTCGACGGAGGGCAGGACGACGCCTTCGGGAAGGAACAGGGAGGTGTCGCCGTGGTGGCGGAGCAGGTCGCGCACGGCGGAGGAGGAGATATGGGCGAATTCCTGCGCCGTCGGGATGATGATCGTCTCGATCTCGGGGGCGAGGCGCCGGTTGGCGTCGGCGATGGCGCGTTCGTTGTCAAAGTCCATCATGTTGCGTACGCCGCGCACGATGTGGCGGATGCCCAGGCTGCGGCAGACGTCGATGGTCAAGGTGTCGTATTCGATGATGCGCACGCGGTCGCCCAGGGAGGCCGTGGCCTGGCGGATGATGTCCTTTTTCTGCTCGCCGGAGAAGAAGCCGCGCTTGTCTTGGTTGATACCGATGGCGACGACCACTTCATCGAACATCGTCAGGGCGCGTCCGAGGATATTGAGATGGCCGGCGGTGAAGGGGTCGAAAGAGCCGGGAAACAGCGCTATGGTATTCATAAAGACAAATATAGGAAATTTTGCGTATATTTGGACTATGACAGTGAAAATAGAACCTTCCTGGCGCGAAGCCCTCCGGAATGAATTCGACAGCCCTTATTTCGCGGAGCTTGCGCAGCGCCTGCACGCCGAAAAGGCGGAAGGAAGGACCATCTTCCCGCCGGGCAGCCAGATCTTCCGTGCCTTCGACCTCTGTCCGCTGGATGCGGTGAAAGTGGTCATCCTGGGGCAGGATCCCTACCACGGATACGGCCAGGCGATGGGCCTCTGCTTCAGCGTGCCGCCGGGCGTCCCGGCGCCGCCATCCCTCAAGAACATCTTCCGGGAGATCGAGACCGACCTGGGCGTGCGGATGTCCGGCAGCCCGGACCTCACCCCCTGGGCGCGGCAGGGCGTGCTGCTGCTCAACGCGGTGCTGACCGTCCGCGCGGGAGAGCCCGCCTCGCACGGCGCCTACGGCTGGCAGACCTTCACCGACGCCGTGATCCGCACGGTCTCGGACCGGCGCGACGGCGTGGTGTTCCTGCTCTGGGGCAACTATGCGCGCAGCAAGGCTCCGCTCATCGATGCCTCCCGCCACCTCATCCTGCAGGCCCCGCACCCCTCGCCCCAGGCCCGCGGCTTCAACGGCTGCAGACATTTTTCCCGCTGCAACGAATACCTCGCCGCAGCGGGAAAAACACCCATCGACTGGAAACTCTAGGCAAGGACGGCAGGCCCGCCCGCGGAGAGCGTTTAGCGACAGCTGTTTTTTCGCTCTCCGGGGCGGGCCTGCCGTCCTGTGTGGGAAGTATTAGAAGATGAAGGAAATGACGTCCTGAATGTTCTTCACGTAATGGAACTCCAGCCCGCGGATATAAATCTCCTTGATATCCTCGATATCCTTCCGGTTATCCTCCGAAATGACGATCGTATGCACCCCGGCGCGCTTCGCGGCGAGGATCTTCTCCTTGATGCCGCCCACCGGCAGCACGCGGCCGCGCAGCGTCATCTCGCCGGTCATCGCGACCCCCTTGCGGATCGCCTCCCCGCGCAGCGCGGAGACCATTGAACTGACCATCGTGATGCCCGCGGAAGGGCCGTCCTTCGGGGTGGCGCCCTCCGGGACGTGCACGTGGATGTCCTTGGCGGCGAACTGCTCGGAAGTCATCTTCGCGAGCTCCGGATGCGCCTTGATGTACTGGTAGGCGATGGTCGCCGACTCCTTCATCACGTCGCCCAGGTTGCCGGTCATGCTCATCACGCCCTTGCCGTTGGAAACGGAACTCTCGACGAACAGGATCTCGCCGCCCATCTGGGTCCAGGCGAGGCCGGTCACCACGCCCGGGGCCTCGTTGCCCTTCTGCAGGTCGTGGAAATTGGTCGGCAGGCCAAGGTACTCCTTGAGGTGCTCCTTCTTGATGGTCTGCGGGTACTCCTGTCCGAGGGCGATCTTCTTCGCGGTCACGCGCGCGATCTTCGCGATCTGCTTCTCCAGGCCGCGCACACCCGACTCGTGGGTGTACTCGTCGATGATGGCGGCCAGGGCGGCCTTCTCGATCTTCAGGCCGCTCTTGGGGATGCCGTGCTCGTTCAACTGCTTGGGAACCAGGAACTTCTTGGCAATCTCCATCTTCTCTTCGGCCAGGTAGCCGGTCACGTTGATCAGCTCCATTCGGTCGAGCAGGGCCGGCTGGATGGGGGCGGTGCTGTTGGCCGTGGTGATGAACAGGACGTTGCTGAGGTCGTAGTCCTGGTCCAGGTAGTTGTCGTGGAAGGTGGAGTTCTGCTCGGGGTCGAGCGCCTCCAGCAGGG